>NZ_JBHIRE010000004.1:0-125060 GCF_042196885.1 Bartonella sp. AA86SXKL
ATTGAGAGAAGAACCTTGATGCTCAAAACTCTCTTCATTTTCTGTCTTTCCCTCACTCCCGTATATCGACACAAAGCCCTTGCCTGATCCCACACCAAAACCTGTTTCATGCTCCTCTGAATGGCTTTTATGGTGATCTGTCATGCCATCAATTGTCACACTTTCTCCGCTCACATTGATATCTTGACCGGAAAGCAGATGAGAAGCAGAAATCTTGGCTTCTCCTTGTGCGTCTAACACGATGTTTCCCGTCGCCCCAAGGATAGAGGAGACCGTTGTGGTATGCGATTGAGATGTATCGGACGATTCCTCATGCAAAAAGCCACTTGATGACGATTGTGCTTGCTGATCCAACTGTTCTTGGGCGCCTTTGATAGTAATCTTTCCCCCAGAGTGAATGGTAATATCCGCTTGTTTTTGATCTCCCAGTGCTTTCTCTCCTGACGTTTCCTCTGCCTTACCGGCTATGAGCGTCGAGGCGACAACTTCCGTGTTATTTCCTGAGTCAATGGCAATGCCTTCACCCCCTGTTATGCTCGCCCCCACAACTTGGCGCACATCCATCTTGTTATGCTCAGATTTGCTGCTACTAAATGCTCCACCGTCTTTATGGTACGACATCTCATACTGTAAGCTATCCTCTGCATTATTGATCAGGACATCGTTGCTGGCTTTCAGCCCCACCTTGCCATCAGCCGCAA
This sequence comes from Bartonella sp. AA86SXKL, assembly GCF_042196885.1. Classification (NCBI taxonomy): domain Bacteria; kingdom Pseudomonadati; phylum Pseudomonadota; class Alphaproteobacteria; order Hyphomicrobiales; family Bartonellaceae; genus Bartonella; species Bartonella sp. AA86SXKL. The sequence continues at coordinate 702 of NZ_JBHIRE010000004.1, forward strand.
TGGAACTACCTGTGATGCTAAGATCATGCGATTTGCCATCCTGCCCTGCAATGACAGTGGTGTCACCTCCCGATTTTATCGAAGAGCCAACGGCATGAGAGGCTTGCATGTCCACTTTCGTGTTTTTGGTGCGAAGATGATATTCCATCTCATCGTTTCTCACCCCTATTGTTACCTCCCCTTGGGCGCCAAGACCAACATTGCCCTTGGCATCTATATCGGAAGCAGCAATATGGATATCTTTTCCAGAGAGAACAGTGGTCTCTTTTCCAGAACTTAAATGAGAGCCATTGTGTAAAGCAACATGAGATGTTTCACTCCTATTCTGATTGTCCATGCTGTTGCGTGTAGCATCAATCGAAACATTCCTCTCAGCTTGTAAGGAAAGATTATCCGTTGCTTGAACATCAGAGCCTAGAATATTCAAATCTTGTCCAGAGAGAAGTGGGCTTGATGTACTTTGAAAAATATTTTTTTAAAACAAATGTGTGAATACACAACAACAAGTGTATTCCGTTTAGGGCGTTCTGTTTTGCATGAGGAGTATGATCCCATTAAAAAATGCAATAAACAAAAATGTAAGACAATGCATCATCTTCATTTTCATTATTTAAAAGACATTACTCTAAATGCTTTTGAAAACCGTAAAGCTAAATTAAAAGAAGATGATAAAGTTGGAAACTAGTTTTTCTTTTTGTAACTTTATATTCTTCTCCAATGAGGCTGTATTCCCGTTTCAGAACTTACTCCAACAGATATACGCAATACGCTCGCTCTAATCTGGCATATAAAAGTAAACTAAAGTTCATCACTGATTATGATCTTGTCCTATTTCTGAGATTAATTAAATACTTTTCACTTAAGCGTAAAATGATAGCCGTAATATAAGATTTTATGTAATAAGTAGTTATAAAATCGATGCATACTACTAATTCGCCTTTTATAATATAAAACTTTTTTTAAGCCTTATAATACAAAATGATACCAATAAAAATTAAGGGATTAAGAGAGATAAAATAGAGAGCTAATAAAATAAAGGCCCCGTTAAACGAGGCCTTAGTATTTTTTGTGCTGATAATTTCATTTTTTCGAAATTAGAATTTGTAAGCGACACCTACACGGAAGTCATTGGTTTTGTAGTTGAATTCACGTGTATCGTTTGCGAATTTCTTTTTACCAAAATCGGAGTAACGGTATTCTGCACGTAAAAGAACGTTGTCTGTCATTGCAAAGTCAACACCGCCACCAATAGTGAAACCAACCATTGTCTTCGTGTCATCAGCCCAAGTACCACCAGTCAAATCTACATTTTGTTTAACTGGTGGGTTTTCCACCACATCAGCATTCTGCTCAACCTTAGCTCTCTCTCCTTTTCCTGTAACTGATTGAATGCCCTGTACCTGCGCATAGGCAATACCACCAGCAACATAAGGCATAATACGGTCAACAGCAGCAAAACCGATACGAACGCGTGTAGCACCAGACCATTTTTCTTTGTAGCTGTGCTTTTCCGTTACCTTGTCACCTATTTCAAACCGTTGCTGATCTTTTAATTCAACCTTAGCTTTTTCAAGGGCATTATTAAAATCTGCTGCATTTTTTTCAGTAAGAGTCAATTCACGGGCTGCTTTTGATTCTTCACGGTCTGCCCAAACTGCATCGGTTTCAACACCGAGAATGAGACCATTTCCAAGGTCTACGTTAGATCCGGCATAAATCCCACCCATGAAACCAGAAGGACTAGGTGTATTATCTTTTTTGAAAAGTTCTTCATCTTCTCCTGGAATAGTTACTTTAGTTTTACTCGAAAAGTTACCAACTTGACCACCAAGATAAAAGCCTGTCCAAGAAAATGAAGGGGCTGCTGCGATAACTGCTGGGGCTGTTTCACGAGGGATGATAATATCAGCAGCTTGTGCTGCAGAAGCTGAAATTAAAGCGGCAATAGAAGTTGCTATTAAAGATTTTGTATTCATAATTTTGCTCCTAAATTAACTATCAAACGACCTTACAAGATTACAGATAGAAAAGCTGTAGTAAAAATATCACAATCATACAAATAAAACCCCAGAAAACAGCGGTTTTTTAAAAGTCAATATCTTTTGGAAATTTAATTTTTTATTAATACTTTTTATTCATAATTGCACTTTTGATGAAATTAGAACTTGTAAGCGATACTTACACGAAAGTCATTGCTTTTGTAGACTAGTTTAAGATAATCCTTTTTAAATTCCTTCTTAGCAAAGTCTAAGTAACAGTATTCCGCACGAAGCAGAATATGATCTGTCATCGCGAAATCTATACCACCACCAAGGATAAAACCCTCCATCGTTTTTGTTTTATCAAATACTGTAGCAGAAACTCTTTACTTGGCTTACCCATTTTCCCAACTTTTTTGTTCCTGAAACTTTACCAACACCTTGTATTTGCGCATAAGCAATACCACCAGCCACATAAGGCATAATGCTGTCAGCGACAGAAAAACCAACACGAACCCGTGTTGCACCAGACCATTTTCTTTGAAACCAATGCGATACACTGCTGTGTCACCCTTTTGAAACTTTTCATTTTCATCCAATGTGACACCAGCATCTTTAAATTTATCATTAAAATCATCAATCACAAGAATCTTTGAGACCGTCTTCGTCTCTCCTCGGTCTGCCCAGACTGCATCGGTTTCAACACCTAGAATGAGAACATTTCCAAGATCTACGTTGGAACCTAAATAAATACCACCGATGAAACCGGAAGGCATAGGTAGTGCATCTTTATCTAAAGTTTTTTCTTTTGTCTCAAAATCAAATACATAAACTTTGACTTGAAAAGTTGCCAACTTAACTACCAAGATAAAAACCTGTCTAAGAACACGAAAGAGCTGTGATAACTGTTGGAGCTGTTTTACGAGGAATGACAATATCAGCAGCTTGTGCCGCAGAAGCTGTAGTCATAGCGATAACAAAAGTTGTTACTAAAGATTTTATATTCGTAAACTTTGCTCCTCATTTATTTACGAGCACAGTATTATACGACTACAAAAAAAACGCTGTAGTAAAATGATACAATCATAGGAAACGAAAGCTGACGCAAGATAAAGTCATTTCATAACTTCACGTTTCATAAGAATTTTCATAAGAAATTGTAAGTTACAAGTATGTGTAAATTATTGATTTTATGGCATAATTGTTATCTGTCATTTATAAAAATCTTTTTAAGAAAATCTAAATAATATCTTTTACTCCCCTAATAAATATAGGGTATGTGATAATATAACAACAGAAAAGAATAGAGGCCCTGTCTTTGACAGAGCCTCTTGGAAGTTTATTTCGTTGTTTACGAAATTAGAATTTGTAAGCAACACCTACACGGAAATCATTGGTTTTGTAAGCGAATTTATCCCCGTCCTTTACAAATGCTTTTTTACCAAAGTCTGAGTAACGATATTCTGCACGCAATAGAACATTGTCTGTCATTGCAAAGTCAATACCACCACCTACAGTGAAGCCAACCATTGTTTTCGTTTCATCAAACACTTTAGCAGAAGCGATTTCGGCACCTTCAGCTGTCGCTGCCTTAAGAAAATCAACCACTTGCAGCTGCGTATAAGCAATACCACCAGCAACATAAGGCATAATGCGATCAACGGCTGCAAAACCAACACGAACGCGTGTTGCACCAGACCATTTTTCTTTTATAGAGGTGCCCTCTACACGTTTGTCAGTCGCCACGATACCAGCAATAGTTTTTCCTGTAGCAGGTGTAGCTTTAGCTTCTGTAAGCTCATCTTTGAAACTGTCAAGGCCTGCTTCCCCAATGACTGCTGAATGCGCTTTTGAATCTTCGCGGTCAGCCCAGACTGCATCGGTTTCAACACCTAGAATGAGGCCATTACCAAGATCTACGTTGGAACCTACATAAATACCACCCATGAAACCGGAAGGCTTAGGTGTCCAGTCTTTATCTGTAATTTTCTTTTTTGTTTCTGAATCAACTACATCAACTTTACCTGAAAAGTTACCAACTTGACCACCGATATAAAAGCCTGTCCAAGAAAATGAAGGGGCTGAGATAACTGCTGGGGCTGTTTCACGAGGGATGATAACATCAGCAGCTTGTGCTGCAGAAGCTGCTGCTATAGCGATAACAGAAGTTGTTACTAAAGATTTTATATTCATAAACTTTGCTCCTAATTTATTTATGAGCACAGTGCTACAAGATTACAGAAAGAAAAGCTGTAGTAAAAATGATACAGTCACAGAAAATGGAGGGCATATCCCAGACAAAATCGCTTCATAGCTTGATTTTGTACGAGAAACCTAAAGATATATATATATATAACTTATTGATTTTTAAATGTAATTCTTGTTTATTGTCTATGATTTTTTTAAGAAAACCTGAATAATATCTTTTCATATCCACAATAAATTATGTATTGTGTGATAATATAGCAACAGAAAATAACAGAGGCGCTGTTAAAGACGGCGCCTCTGTTATTTAACTTATCATCTGTTAAAATTTGTAAGCAACACCAACTCGGAAATCATTGGTTTTGTAAGATGTCTCATATTTATCATTTGAGAATTTCTTTTTCCCAAAATCAGAGTAACGATATTCCGCACGGACAATAACGTTATTGGTCATTGCTAAATCAACACCAGCACCCAGAGTGTAACCAACAAGGGTCTTTGTTTCATCAGACAAGGTACCAGAAGCTATTACTTTGTCTGAATCTTTGCCTGTTATTGAAATCAATGCAGTATCTTGAAGCTGGGTATAAGCGATACCACCAGCAACATAAGGCATAATGCGTTCAGCTGCAAAACCAATACGTACACGTGTCGCACCAGCCCACTTTTCTTTAAAAGTGAAACTGTGGGTTCGTTTAGCACCAGGTTCAAGCGCATCTTTACCAATATTAATTCCAGATTCTGTTAATATCTTCTTAATATAATTTATGTGATTTGGAGCAATAACATATGTGTTTCCTGTCTTCGTATCATCTTTATTAGACCACATGATATCTGTATCAACACCTAGAATAAGGCCATTACCAAGATCAACGTTGGAACCTGCATAAAGACCACCCATGAAACCAGATAGTTTAGGCAAAAGGTCATCAGGCACTGGAATCTTTTTTCCATTACTGAGAATATCCATTTTCGTTTTACCCGAAAAACCACCAATCTGGCCCCCAACATAAAAACCTGTCCAAGAAAAAGTTGGAGCAACAATAACGGGAGCAACAGGTGTTGGACTTGGGGGAACAATAACATCTGCTGCTTGTGCTGCTGAAGCTGAAACAAAAGCGAAAGCAGAAGCTGTTATTAACCATTTCATATTCATATTTTCTCTCCATAGCTGAATATTTATTTGAACACACCATTTCATATAGAGCCCCATCTTCAGATATCTGTAGCAAAAATGATACACTTATAAAAAAAACAAAAAGCCAATCAAAGTACCCTTAATTGCTTGATCTGTAATAAATGAGAATAAAACTATGCCCATGCACAAATGATCTCTTTTTCTCACATTTGCTCTCCTTTATAAATTTTGTAAAAAAACTGCGTCACAATACCCTCCGTGTAAAGCGTGTGCTATTGGAATGAAAATACAATATATTGATTTATAATGAAAAAATATTTTTTATATTAATTCGTCTGCAATATTGAAGATGTTCTTATCTTAAGCCTTTTTATATTAAAGAAACCAAAACCATCCCCCTGCACCTCACAAACGAGCAAGTGTGTGAATAGCTCTTTGATTGTTTTTTCTTCATTGTAAAGAATGCTTATACCGCATAAAACAAGATCTCCACTACCCCATGGACTGCAACAAGATTACATGCAATTTCATTACACTTGCTCTTTGTTTTTAATTTAGGCATTTATGCCTTTTTGACATACTTACCATTTTTTTCTTCTCTCAACCTTATAGTAAATCTTTTCAGAGCTTCAGCCTTATTTGTAGGATATCATTTCATACTCCTTTACAAGACTAAATTGAAAAAAATGCCTAAAGACAGACAACCGGTATAATAAACATTAAAACTTATATAGAAATCTCCTTAAAGCTGAAAAAACGAGAAATCTTTCTTAAAGTTTTCACACCACACCTTGCTTTAAAAATCATGAATTTGGCAGAAAAAATATCTGATATTTTGAATCATAGACAAATGAATATTTTATAAACTGTAGTCGAAGCATACCATCAAAGATCAAAAGTTTAACATTTTTGTTGCTTCACTCGATTTTGATGAAGTATCCTCTCAGATCCTCTCTGCAAACAGCTTAGTTTCTTGTCAAGAGGATTTTTCTTAACTCCTTACTTATGTGATTCACTTAACTAAAGGCTCTCTGGACAAGCCCTACTCTAAAAACACTTATCAAGGAGTTTTATATGCGCTGTATAGTCACGCTTAAATGACAGTATTTACAGTATAACAGCGTAACCCAAAATCGGGAGGTTATATTTATCCAAACCCATGAATTTTGTAACGAGCGATTGCCATTATACAGAGTATTCTTGCACCGAAATCCACCTCCCCATATCTTTTCCAAATAGTACTCTTCACCCCCTCCGTACACAATTATAATACCCTTTGCGAACAACTGCTCCTCCACTTTTCAAATGATAAAAAATATCTCCTCTCTTCAATTCCCGATCATACGTTAGACCTCTTGATGTTGTTTTCTTACTTTTTAATAACTCATTGGACTTCGTCTAAATAAATCTGGTCGTCTTCCTTTCCTTAATCCTTTTTTAGGCTTTTGAAATCTTTTTTTACCAGAATATGATACAGGTACTAACTCAGCTTCTGTTATGCATTGGTTGTTATGCGTGCAAGAAAGTTCCATTTGAACAACTTCAGAGAAGATCTTGCTCAACTGTTCACTAGAAAAAAGATCTCTAGGAAGAACAAGAGAAGGTATACCCTCTATTAACTTTTGAGAAGACAAGAAAGAAGCACCCTGAGCTACAGAGATTGAAGCAAACGTAGCAAAAGCCGTAATAAAATATTTTATGTTCATAAATTTAACCTCGTATAAATATCCATAATGGATTTTATCTAGTGTCTTCATTGCAAATTTCCAGAAAAAATAGCATGTTTATAGATAAAAAGTGAGAATCCTTAAAAATAAAGCTTTGGAGCATTTTAATTTTAAAATAAAAGAAAATTGCCCTGCTCTGCCAACATAGAAATTACTTATTGAGTAATAAATAAAGGCACGAAGTATCGTCTGAAAATAATAAACTATACGAACTTCATATAATATACTGATTTATAATGATAATATAGCGTTATCCATATTGACTGAGAATCCTAAATACCATAAGATTCTCTCATTCCAAATCTTTTTCATGTTGAATCAATCAAAACCATTTGTTTGCACGTTACAAGTTGAGAGAGCTGTGTGGATAAAAAACACTAAAAAAAGACTAAAAATGCCTCTTATGAACCGTCTCAAGTGCTAAGGACTTACACAACATTGGGAATTGGTACAGTTGTGTGGATGGTAGCGGCTTGTTACTCCATAAGCATAAAGATGGTAGTGTTCAATAGATTTTATATTGGTATTGGAAGCTTTATTGTTATATCTTTTATGAGCGCCACCGTAAAATGAACTTGGGTGTCGGTTTCTTTACAAAAAGCACATGAATTAGCAACACAAATATATTCCGTTTAGGGCGTTCTGTTTTACACGAAGAACGTAAATCCATTAAAAACATGAGGCAATGCGTAATCTCTATTATTTAACAGACATTGCTTTAAATACTTTTGAAAGTCGTAAAGCAGAATTAAAAATGATGGTAAAGATGAGATTTGGTTTTTACATTTACACATTCATATTCTCCCCCAATTAGGCTGTATACCGGTTTCAGAGATTTAAGTCTTCCAACCTACCGTATGTTTCCAGCCTCTCCTCAAAATTGCTTTGTTTCAAATAAAAGCTGTTACAAAAATAAAAAATATGGATTCGCAAAAGTATTTTTATTGCCTAAACTTCAAATGAAATAGCACTTAAGAATTTATTATAATTCTTATCAGAAAAGATGAGAGGATAAAACGCCCATAATGTACAAGCATTTTGTCCTCTCACATCAATAATTAACTCTATTTAAAAGCCAATTTTAAAGTTAGCTATGCGCAAAAATATCAACTTCCGCCCATCCTAAAAGATCAAGCCTAGCTCTCATAGGCAAAAATTGAAAGCATGCCTTGGCAACATTTTCTCGCTCTTCACGTCTTAAACGTTCTTCAAATATAACCTTTAAACGATGTAAATATAACACATCCGACGCAGCATATTCAATTTGTGCCTGTGATAACGTTTCTGCCGCCCAATCCGAAGATTGTTGCTGTTTAGAAATATTCACATTCAGCAATTCATTACAAATTTCTTTCAAGCCATGACGATCCGTATAAGTGCGCGTGAGTTTCGAAGCAATCTTTGTACAAAAAATAGCCTCTGGCATAACACCAAATGTATGCGCTAAAATAGCAAGATCAAAACGCCCAAAATGAAATATTTTGGTTATTGCGTTATCCTCAAGCAATTTTATCAAATTTGGTGCACTCTTTTGTTCTTTAGCAATCTGAATAACGTCAGCAGTACCATCTCCAGAAGAAAGCTGAACAACGCATAAACGATCACGATAGGGTTGTAATCCTAAAGTCTCGGTATCAATCGCAATGGCATCAGTTTTATAATTGTCTAAGTTTGGTAAATCACCTTGATGAACGCGAATCTCAGCCATTTACCCTCCTACTTGCTAAAGCAGCAAGAATACGCGCCCAAGACCGCTGCCCCTTATGAAACGATTTTAAATTATACTTTTCATTAGGAGAATGAATACGGTCATCAGCCAGTCCAAAACCAACCAAAAGAGTTTCCATACCAAGAATTGACCGAAAATCTGCTACAATTGGGATCGAGCCCCCCATGGCTGTCAAGACAGCAGGCACTTCCCACTCTTGTGATAAGGCATCCTTCGCCTCCTTGATAAAAGATGAATCATCAGAAATCTGAAGTGCCGGAGAAGAACCGTGATTCTTAAATTCAACCTTACAATCAGCAGGAATTGAGCTACGTACATAATCACGCAACGCTTGGCGTATTTTCTCTGGATCTTGCTTATGCACCAAACGACACGATACTTTTGCACTCGCTTGAGAAGCAATAACTGTTTTCATCCCTTCCCCTTCATAGCCGCCACTAATACCATTAATTTCCATGGTAGGACGTGCCCATACAAGCTCTAAAATGCTCCGCCCTTTTTCACCAGCTGGAACGGAAAGTCCTATAGGACCAAGAAAATTTTCAGCAGTACAATTAAGTGCATTCCATGATTGTAAAATCTGTGGAGGTGTTTCTTCTACGCCATCATAAAAACCAGGAAGTGTTGCCCTATTATTTTCATCGTGAAGTCCTGCTAAGATTTTCGTTAAAATACGAATGGGGTTAGCTGCTACTCCTCCAAAATAACCAGAATGCAAATCACGATTCGCTGCTGTGATAATAATCTCTTCTGCCATAATTCCCCGAAGAGAAAGAGCAATAGATGGTGTATCCGCATCCCACATTGACGTGTCACAAACTAATGCATAATCTGCCTTAAGTTCATCTGTATTTGCTTTTAAAAAAGGAATAAGGGAAGGAGAAGCACATTCTTCTTCTCCCTCAAATAAAACAGTAACTTTAATAGGAAGCTGCCCTGTTTCTTTCTTAAATGCACGACATGCTTCAATAAAAGTCATCAACTGACCTTTGTCATCTGAAGCTCCACGAGCACAAATAACTTTCTCTCCATCTCTCTCTTTTAAAGAAGGTGTAAATGGATCATCCTCCCATAAACTCAATGGATCAACAGGTTGAACATCATAATGTCCGTAAAACAACACATGCAAACAATCATCTGAAGGTCCTGGATGATGCCCAACAACCATTGGATGCCCCGGCGTATCACGGCGTGAAGCCTCAAAACCGATGCTTTTTAAATCCTCTACTAACCAATCAGCTGCTTTACGACATGCATCCTTGTAAGCCGAGTCTGTAGAAATCGATTGAAAACGTAAAAGAGAAAAAAGGCGTTCAAGGCTCTTCTCTATATTTCCATCAAGATGTGTTAGTACTTTATTCAGCATAAAAAAACCTTTCAAGCCTTGTGTAATTATATTATAGATGCGATGACTTTAAGCCTCTTGTAAGATTTTGCAAGACACCTTATTCATTTTTGACATTGTGAGCAGTAAAAACTTGAACGTCCAGCCTGTAAAATGCGCATAATAGGCGCTCCACATTCCAAACATTGCTTGCCTTCTCGTCCATAAACTGAAAAAGTATGCTGAAAATAACCAAGCGAACCATCTATATGCATATAATCACGTAAAGAAGAGCCACCAGACAAAATGGCTTCAGAAATCACATTGCATATATTTTGTGCTAAAGAATCTGCAAATTCACGTGCACGTGCCGTTTTTGATGCCAATGTAAATGCACCACGTTGTGGAGACAAACGACTCCGCCAAAGTGCTTCGCAAACATAAATATTCCCAAGACCTGCAACAATAGACTGATCAAGTAAAACACCCTTGAGAGACATTTTTTTATTAACAAAAGCCTTTTGTAAATAACGACCAGAAAACGAATTACTCATAGGTTCAAGACCTAGCTTATTTAAAAGTGGATGTTCATAAAGCTTATCCGTATCGACTAAAAGCATAAACCCAAAGCGACGCACATCATTATAAATAAGACGATAAACGTCACCATTCTTTGTCTGAATCTCCATGACAAAATGATCATGTTTAACTAATTTACTTGACGCTAAACAAGCTTTTCTTAAAAAATCATTCTCTATACGCCATGAACCAGACATTCCTAAATGGCTTAAAATCGTTTCATCCTGAGAAAGATGAAATAATAAATATTTCGCACGCCGGCCAAGTTCTATAATTGTTCTGCCAATAAGGCGCTCCGAAAAAGCCTCAGGAAAAGGAAAGCGCAAATCTCTACGATTAAGTTTGACAGATACTATCTTTGCATCAGTTACAACGGACTCAAGTCCACGACGAACTGTCTCTACTTCAGGAAGCTCAGGCATTACTCTTCTTTAATAATTATACACTTTCCAATCGTATCTCTGATAAATTGACTTCTTCCCACCCCTCAAAGAACGAAGACTTCCTCTACATCTACTAAACAAATTCTTGATGAGTGGATTTTACTTGGATTCCTACTCATGTGAGTCATTTAACTAAAGGCTTTATGGCCAAACCCTGCCTTGAATATATACCACACACTCTAAAATACTTAACGTATCAATGAGGCTTACATCCCACCCCACCTCAAATGACCGTGTTTTATGGTAACAAAATTAAGCCCATTCACCCTTACGAAATACAGGAACTCTTACACCATCTTGGGTAATGCCATCTATGTCAATTTCACCAGAACCAATCATCCAGTCAATATGAATGACACTTTTATTCCCACCACGTGCTGCAATCTCTTCTGACGTCAATGATGCCCCATCTAAAAAGCATTTGGAATAACACTGCCCTAAAGCAATATGACATGCAGCATTTTCATCAAATAAGGTATTATAAAAAAGGAGGCCACTCTTAGAAATTGGTGAAGAATGGGGCACAAGGGCAACTTCGCCCAACCGGCTTGCACCCTCATCACTTTGCAAAACCTGCTGTAAAACTTCTTGGCCTGTTGATGCACGAGCCTCAACAATACGCCCTGCTTCAAAACGTACTTCAATATTATCAACCAGAGTTCCTTGATAGGAAAGGGGCTTTGTTGAGCGAACGAAACCTTCAACCTTATGAGCATGAGGAGTCGTGAAAACTTCTTCTGTCGGAATATTCGGATTGCAAATAACACCATTTTGAGCAACGGATGCACCACCATGCCATTCATGATCATCTGCCAAACCAACAGTTAAATCAGTCCCTGGCCCTGTAAAGTGTAAGGCAGAAAAACGCTGCTCATTAAGCCAAGATGATCGTTTCTTTAAATTCTCGTTATGGACAGTCCACGCCTGCACCGGATCTTCTCCTGTAACACGTGAAGCAGAAAAAATTGCATCGGCTAATTTTTTAATCGCCTCATTAAGTGGTAAAGAAGGAAACATTGCCTCAGCCCATCCTGCTGTTGGATAAGCAACAATCGACCAATTCATAGCAAAATTTGATATTTGCTTGAGTGCCGGCTGGTAAGCTATTGAAGTGGCTTTATTTAAACGTGAAACCTTATCAAAATCCTGATTGGAAAGGAGCAAAGGATTATCACCAACAATCGCTAAACGCGCTGCCCCATTTTCAAAAGCCTTTGCCATTCCCTCATAAAGCCAAGAAGGGGCACAATCAAAACTAGTTGTATGGGCATTTTCAAACCGTGTAAGAGATAACATATCATCACTAAAAATTGGTGTAATGACACCAGCACCAACCTTATAAGCATGATATGCAATACGCCGAACAAAAGGTAACGCTGAAACTGGAGCAGTTAAAACAAGATCCTGCCCCTCTTGTAAATTCAACCCCACTTTCACTGTAATTTCTGCAAGACGATTAAGCATTTCAGGCGAAATTGTCTCATGAATATCAAAGTACATTACCAATACCCTTCTTTAAATAGAATGCGTTCTTTATGTCGTCATATTATAAATTGTTTTTCAGATCCTTTGAGTTCGCTTTCTCTACGTATATTTATGCGTATAATTATCGCTAAAATTCACTTAATTCATAAACCGCAATGGGTATATCATCCTTCTTTGGTCATGAAAAACTTACTAGTTCCTGTGTCGTTTTTCTAACATTGCAACAATTGCATTTAACTGATCAGATGAAGGTAAAGCCATAATCGTTTTATTTTCCTCTTTCCTAGCTAGATGTTGAGGTGCATAGGCAGGAATAGGAACTTTATCAAGCTGTACCATAGCAAAAGGAGCAGGATGTGCCGTCTTGGACTGTGCTACTTCTGTCAAAGGAGATGTACTTTTCTCTGCCTTTACTCCCCTACTCTCTAAGCCTTCATCTATAAAGCTTGGCGCATGACCAGAACGTTCTTGAGCAAAAGCATAAGCAACATCATAAGGGCGATTATTTGTAGGAACTTGAAGTTCTCCATCACGTGATCGTTTTTCATAAAAAGCATTTCCCCCTGCAACCTGAACATAATGCATGTTTTTATACGGAAAAGACAAACCAGCGGTATGAAAAAACTTAGCGTGTTTAACTTTCTTATCTCGTTCACCCCGTAAAACGGCATCAGCCGCCTCTCTTACACGAGCAACAGATGCTTTCTCCGTCATAGGACGCGTTAAAACACCAGGAGCAAATTGCCTATATTGACCAACAACACCACAAATCGTCTTAGGATAGGCGGTTGAATTAACACGATTCATAACAACCGTTCCAACGGCAATCATTCCTTCACGGCTTGTGCGATTTGATTCAAAATACATCGCTCGCATAAGACATTGACGCTCTGTCAATGGATATGTAACCGTTTTTGTCTTATTATTATCTACTTTTCCAGCATCTAAATAACTTGAAGCACATCCCACAACAACTAACGGCGCTACACAACAGGTAACAAAAACATTCCAACGATTTTTTTTCATCTTATGCAACACATTCCTATAATCTCTGAGATATTCAAGTCTTGAAATGAGCTTTAAATGTATCTCTCAATAAAGTACATAGCTAATTGTTACCACTCAGTAAAATTTTAATACAAGAGGTAATCAAAAAGTATCTATGCAAAATAAAAAATAAAAAACTATTAATTTGCGGATCGATATTGTTATTCTTCATGGCTCAATATAGGCTATAATAACCCACACGTTTCAATTACAATAAAGTAACACTATCCACTTCTTCTACATACGAAAAAATAATACAGATATCCCCTTTAATATAAAATTTTAACAAAATGATCTGAAAGGAAATCCCCTAGAAAACTCCCCTCCTGCCACAATACGAGTGATGATATCATCCAATATACAAATATGTCAAACCAAGAGTTAACAATCTGCCATGCTTCTCTGAAAAAACTCTTTGTTGCTTCTTTGTGCTTTTCCATAGATGGTTATCTTATTCTTTCTATAGCTGCACTATAAGAGAATACTCATATATCTACAAACTGATTTTATATATATAAGAGAAATTTTAATCTATTTTCTTCTCACCTACCCCAACTTTATAAGTAAGGTCATCGCGAGGACGATCAGAGGACATATGGTAACCCGTTATGATATAATGCAGCATTTCAGCAATATTAGTAACATGATCACCAATTCGTTCAATATTCTTTAAACAAAACAGTAAGTGCGTACAAACCGTAATATTGCGCATATCTTCCATCATATACGTCAAAAGTTCACGAAAAAGAGAAGTATACAAAGCATCAATCTTCTCATCACGCTCACGCACCGCGTCAACACGCTCTAATAGGCGACTCGTATAAGCATTTAAGACTTCTTTTAATTGATTGAGTGCTAAAGCTGTAATTGTTTCAAGCCCATGATAAACAGAAGCAGATTGACGTATTTCTGAAAGTGCAACAGTCCTTTTAGCAATGTTTTTTGCCATATCCCCAATCCGTTCAAGATCAGAAGAAATACGAATGGCTCCAATAATTTCACGCAAATCGACAGCCATCGGTTGGCGTTTGCAAATAATAGCAACCGCTTTTTCATCAATGTCACGTTCTGCTTCATCTAAAAACACATCATCGGCAATCACTGTCGTTGCAAGTTGAAGATCACTACACACAACCGATGCGACAGAACGTTCAATCATCCTTTCTGCATGGCTCCCCATTTCTGTAATCCTTACTCTTAAATATTTTAGTTCTGCATCATAAGAACGGACAGTATGTTTCATAGACATATCTTACACTCCTCAATTCACCTATCCAAAACGCCCCGTAATATAATCTTGCGTCCGTTGCTCTTTTGGTGAGGTAAAGATCATTTCAGTCGCACCAACTTCTACCAAATGCCCTAAATGAAACATAGCCGTATATTGAGAAACACGTGCGGCCTGTTGCATGGAATGCGTTACGATAACAATTGTATAATTTTGCCGTAACGCATCGATAAGCTCTTCAATCCGTGCTGTCGCAATGGGATCAAGAGCTGAACATGGCTCATCCATCAAAATAACTTCAGGACTAACCGCAATAGCACGTGCAATACACAAACGCTGTTGTTGTCCCCCTGATAAACTTGTTCCAAGATCATGAAGGCGGTCTTTTACTTCTTCAAACAAACCTGCCTGCCTCAAACTCTTTTCAACGACATCATGCAATTCAGAGCGTGTTTTAACTAAACCATGAATGCGTGGACCATACGCAACATTCTCAAATATAGATTTTGGAAAAGGGCTGGGCTTTTGAAAAACCATTCCAACACGAGCGCGCAATTCTACAACATCAATCCGTGTGTCATAAATATTTTCCCCATCTAAGGTAATAAGACCAGTTGTTTTAGCGCCTTCAATTGTATCATTCATACGGTTAAAACAACGCAAAAAAGTTGACTTTCCGCATCCTGATGGACCAATCAAAGCAGTTACTTGATGTTCAGGAATATCAAGTGTAATACCGTGGAGTGCTTCTTTATCTCCGTAAGAAACCTTCACATCCTGACCGCGCATTTTAATCTTCATTACAAAAATTCACCTTACAAAAATCTTATCAAAGCTGTTATTTTATTAAAATTACTGGCGGCGTTCAAATCGTCGACGTAAAAAAACCGCAGAAATATTCATGATCGCAAGAAAAATCATCAATACAATAATAGCACCTGATGTCTTTTCAACAAAAGCACGCTCTGCTTCACCCGCCCACATAAAAATTTGAACAGGCAAAGCCGTTGCTGGATCCATGGGGGTCGTAGGAATATTAACAACAAAAGCAACCATTCCAATCAAAAGCAAAGGAGCTGTTTCACCCAAAGCCTGAGCGACTCCAATAATTGTGCCTGTCAAAATGCCAGGCGCAGCTAAAGGAACAACATGATGAAAAATCATTTGTGTTTTTGATGCTCCCAACCCCAAAGCTGCTGCACGAATAGAGAGAGGAACAGCACGCAGAGCAGAACGTGTTGCAATAATGATCGTGGGAAGAGTCATGAGCGCTAAAACAAGACCACCAACAAAAGAGGCTGAACGTGGTAATCCTAAAAAATTAACAAAAAAAGAGAGTCCTAAAAGACCAAACACAATTGAAGGAACAGCTGCAAGATTATTGATATTAACCTCTATAAAATCTGTAAATTTATTTTTGCGTGCATATTCTTCTAAATAAAGAGCCGTTGCTATACCTATTGGAAGTGAAACTAATAAAACGATGCCTATCATATAAAGAGAACCAATGATCGCAACACCTAATCCCGCAGTCTCAGGACGACTTGAAGCGCCAAATGTAAAAAAACCAATATTAAATGTTTTATAAAGCGTACCATCATGCGCTAAACGCTTTATCCATTCTATTTGTCGATTAGAAACTTTACGGTTTTTTTCTGCTACACGCAAATCAATCTGTCCCTTATAAGCAGAATCAATATCCGCAGATGCCAAAACTTTAACTTTTTGCATTGTGCCAATCAGTTTTGGATTTTTTGTCACCATTTCACGCAGTTGAACACGGACACCATTCGAAAACATACGGTTAACGTCTCGAAGAGAGGCTCGATCATTTTGATTGATATTAAGTTTCTTTGCTAAAGCATTGCGTACAAGAAGTGGATAATTCGCCGTCATGAGCACTTGTGGTTTTGTTTTACGTTGACCACTTGGATCAATGATCTTTTCATCCAAATAAATCGACAATGTCATTTCACTTTGAAAAAAAGCTGTATAACCCTGACTAATGATAGACCATAAAAGCGCAAATAAAAAAAACAAACCAATAAAAATGGCAATCAAACCATAGGCACGAAAACGACGTTCAGCCCAATACCGACGATTGAGACTAATATTGCGACGAGGAAAAAAATCTTCATTCATTCATATTGTTCCCGATATTTACGCACAATATAAAGAGCTAGAATATTCATCAAAAGTGTCATAACAAAGAGCGTCATCCCTAAGGCAAAAGCCACCAGAGTTTGTGGAGAATTAAACTCAAAATCACCGGTCAATTGATTAACAATCTTAACAGTCATCGTAGTCATTGCTTCAAAAGGATTGAGTGTTAAGTTTGCTGCAACACCTGCCGCCAAAACCACAATCATTGTTTCTCCAATTGCACGCGATGCCGTCAACAAAATGGCCCCCATAATCCCTGGAAGCGCTGCTGGTATAACAACTTTTTTAATTGTTTCAGATTGCGTTGCGCCTAAACCATAAGAACCTTCACGTAAAATGCGTGGAACAGCCGTAATAACATCATCCGATAAAGAGGAAACAAAAGGTATCAACATAATTCCCATCACAACTCCAGCGGTCAAAACACTTTGTGCCATAATAAAACTAACCCCGTCTGAGAGAGAAGCAGAAAGATCACGTAAAAATGGTCCCACAACCTTCAAAGCAAAAAAGCCATAAACAATCGTTGGAATGCCAGCAAGAACTTCTAACAATGGTTTTACAATTGCTCGCAATCGCGCAGAAGCATACTCCGCCATATAAAGAGCTGAAAATAGTCCTATAGGTACAGCAAAAAGCATGGCAACAAATGCAATATAAAGCGTACCAGCAAGAAGCGGTATTAAACCAAATTGTCCTACTTCATCGCTGGAACCGCTCGCGGAAAAACGCGGATCCCAAACTGTTCCTAAAAAGAAATTTGAAAAGGATACAGACTGAAAAAAGCTTACTGTCTGAAAAAGCATAGAAAGCGCAATGGCTATTGTTGTCAAGACTGCAACAATAGATGCACAAATCAATCCAATAATAATAAAAGATTCAACCTTATTACGCGCACGTTGATGAGGCGCAATTTGCATCATTCCACAGATAAAACCAAAGGACGCAATAGCAAAAAGGAAAACATAACCTATAAATTTAAGCTTTTCAGAAGAAAATACCCACGACTGTGCTATTTTGAACACATCATCTGATGCTTCATCGGGTAAAATCAATCCCTTCGCGAGTAATTGTGCCTGCACTTCCTTATAGGAAGCGGTAGAAAGATTCCCCTCAAAACGATGAATCTTTTTGACGAGACTTCGAAGTGTCTCCCAAAGTAGATCGTGATTTACAGGCTCTGTTACATGCGCACTATACGCCCCCAGCTCTCGAGAAGCATTATATTCTAAATAAATTGTACTCCCAGCATCCCAAACAATTAAAAAAATAAAAGCTGGAATAACAGTAATCAAAAATGTCCACCAGCCATAATAATACGCACGAGAATGCATTTTATGTTGTCTGTATTCAAGAATGCATGCTCGCATATAAGAAATACAAAAGCTACAAAATCCAAAAATCAATAATAGCAAAACAATGAAGGAAATGCGCATTTTATCTTTCAGTTTTTATAAAAAAATAGCACCCAAATTTCCTATCTCAGAAATCCAACAAATTTTCCCTGCAAATTATTTCAATGTCATTACTCGACCAGCAGAAAAATCAGAACGCTGTGCTTGACGTTCCTTTTCAGGAGAAACAATCAAACCATATTCAGCCAAAGGACCCTCTGGACCAATCATTTGATCAGAAAGAAAAAAATCAACATACTCTCGCAAACCTGAAATAATACCTAAATGTGCTTTCTTAATATAGAAAAAAAGCGGACGAGAAACTGGATATTGTCCACTAGAAATCGTCTCAACTGTTGGCGCAAAACCGTTAATATCGGCAACCTTTAGCCTATCAGCATTATTTTGATAAAACGACAAACCAAAAATACCAACCCCTGTTTTATTAGAAGTTAGACGCGCAAATGTTTCAGAATAATCACCATCAATATCAACCGCTTTTCCATCCTTACGTACCGCAATACAAGCAGTGTGTATCTCCTTATCATCCATTCCTAAAGACTTCATCACCTCAACTGCCCCACTCTCTTTACACCCCTTAGTAAGTAATTTTTCCTCAAAAACTTCACGTGTCCCATGCTTCTCTCCAGGAATATACGCTGCTATCATCCAATCAGGAAGAGCACTATTAACTGCACTCCATTTCAAAACATTATTCGGTTGCAACTTTCCGTCTATAATAATTCGAGCAGCAAGGGCTTTATAAACATCTACTGGCTGTAATTTCCAATCAGGCCCCTTAATATCAGTTGCAAAAACAATGCCATCATACCCAATACGTATTTCCTCAACATCTTTTACACCAGCATCAAAACAAGACTGTAATTCACTCGGTTTCATTGCTCGCGAAGCATTAACAATATCAACAGTGTTCTCCCCAATACCACGGCAGAATTCCTTAATACCAGCTCCTGTTCCTCCCGATTCGATAACAGGAACCTTAAAATGGGGATAAATTTCTCCAAATGTTTCAGCAACAATCTTTTGATAAGGTAAAACTGTAGATGAACCAGTAATCTGTATTTGATCGCGCGCATTGCCTCCATTTGCTGACAGCAGTAGCGCAAAAATCAATCCCACTCCAATTGATAATACTTTGTTCATCTATAAACTCCCTAAAAATTGAAAACAAAGCCTCTTAATTTATATCATACGGTCATTCTAGTTCACATTTGCAACATAACAAATATAAAAAACAACATGGATCATTTTTTTAAAACCATGTTTTTGTCCTCTGTCAAATAAATTCATTTGAACGCTTGAACTCAATAACATCCCAAAACAAATGAGCAACATCTATACCGCAGAAGCGTTTAATTTCACGAATTCCCGTAGGAGACGTCACATTAATTTCTGTTATATAATCTCCAATCACATCAATCCCCACAAAAAGAAGACCGCGTTCCTTTAAGGCTGGACCAATGCGTTCACAAATTTCATAATCACGTTTTGTTAACTCCACATTTTCCGCGCGACCTCCAACATGCATATTAGAGCGCACATCTGTTTCTGTCGGAATTCGATTAATAGCTCCAACAGGTGTACCATCAAGCAAAATAATCCTTTTATCTCCTTTTCGTACTGCCTCTAAATAGCGCTGAACAATAAAAGGTTCGTGATAAATTTCTGCAAATATTTCCAACAATGATGCTAAATTGCGATCATCTTGTTTTAAATAAAAAATACCAGCGCCCCCATTTCCATAAAGTGGTTTAACAATAATATCGCCAAATGTCTCTCTAAAAGCTGTTATTTCTTCAATATCTTTGGTAATTAATGTTTCTGGCATCAGATCAGAAAATTCAGTAACAAAAATTTTTTCTGGACTGTTGCGTACCCATGCCGGATCATTCACAACGAGTGTTTTAGGATGAATACGTTCTAACAAATGAGTTGTTGTGATATAATTGAGATTAAAAGGTGGATCTTGGCGTAAAAGAACCACATCCATGTCTGTTAATTCCGTACGAACAGGCTTTTCTAATCGATAGTGGCTTCCCTCTTTATCATGTACAATCAATGGCTCTAGTCGTGCAATCACACAACCATCGTATAGAGATAAACGATCTGGTGTATAATGGAAGAGAGAATGTCCACGTTCTTGGGCTGCTAAAGCGAGTGCAAATGTCGTATCTCCTTGAATCCGAACTGTTGAAATATGATCCATCTGAATGGCAATTTTCATAAATAAATCCTCTCTATCCTAAAAGCAGACTGGTCTATGCATCATAAACTTAGTAAACAATAAAAGAACTATGACAAGAGAAAATTTATGACACAAGAAACAGATATAAAATTAAACAACAAAGAAATCGAACGCTATGCACGCCACATCATTTTGCCTGAAATTGGTGGTGCAGGGCAACAAAAGCTAAAAAAAGCACGTGTTCTTGTTGTAGGCGCTGGTGGTCTTGGTGCTCCTGTCTTAACCTATTTGGCTGCCGCAGGTGTTGGAACTCTTGGAATTGTCGATAACGACATCGTTTCACTTTCCAATTTACAACGCCAAGTTATTCATAAAACAAATGCAATCAAAAAAAGTAAAACAGACAGTGCTGAAACCACTATAAAAGCAATAAATCCCCATGTTATAGTTGAAAAACACACCCTACGCTTAGACAAAAGTAATGTGGATAAACTGCTCAATGCTTACCACATCATTGTTGATGGAAGTGATAATTTTACGACACGCTATCTTCTTGCTGATCACGCTGCCCAATGTAAAAAACCTTTAATAAGTGGTGCTGTAGAACGTTTTAATGGCTCATTAACCGTCCTTATGCCATATAAAGACAATAATCCTCACTATCGCGATTTATTCCCCACCTCTCCAGCTCACGGGACTATCCCAACATGCGCTGAAACTGGAATCATCGGTGTTTTACCTGGCGTTATTGGGACCCTACAAGCAATGGAAGTTATTAAAATGATCACAAACATCGGAGAGCCATTAGTAGGAAAGATTCTTCTCTATAATGGATTATTAGCGCAATTTAATATTATTACTTATAAACGCTCAAATTATAAAGAAAATACCATAGTTATTAAGAAGCTTGGAGAATCATGATTATGTCCTCTCTTCCACTAATTTTTAGCACTCTCGCAATATGTATTGAAATACTAATTAATTTTATCGCAAGTCATCGAAACATTGTAACCAATGAAACCTATTAAATTTATCACAAATATGGCAAACCTTTTGTGAAAAAATAATTCTCTATAATGGATTATCAGCATAATTTCATGTCATCGTCTATAAATGGACAGAGACTCGTGGGAACGCAGCTGCTATCAGTATTCTTGTGTAAAAAATTTTCGACGTAGATAAAAATACAATCAGCAGAACTCTATTCAACTATTTTACTATTCACACATAAAAATTGTTTCACATGAAAGTGCTTACTTCAAACCATAACCTATAAATAAATAATTTAAGTCATATTTTAGTGATCGATACTATAAAAGGTCAATGATCTGTCCGTACATCTCTAACCTCAAGAGAAAACGTCTATTCATCGAGCATCATAAAATGCAGCTTAGGATTATTGCACGTATAAGAACAATCAATTGTCTCTGTTCATAAGAAAAATACATGGGACTTGATGTAAAAGTACATAGGGATTGATGTGTATAGAAGGATTGAGATAAACCTCATGGAGAGCTTTAATTACATAATTATTGCATTCAGAAGCAGAAAGCTGCGGCTCATGAATTGATAATCCTTCAGCAATAATTTCACAGACAAGTATATGTAGAAAAAGTGAAGCACACAAATCTTGAAAACCAATCCACAGACGACAGCGTAAAGAGTGCATTTTTATAAAAGATCTCTTTAAAATAAGCGAGTAAATATGCAATGTTAAATATGTTCTGTTTTGCGTGAGGGGCGTTCCCCCCTAACAAAACATCAATAAGAGCTCTTTTTATAAAACTGTGAAACTAAAATTACAAAAAAATCAGACTTCTTTCTAAAATTAACATCTATGGTATAAGTTAATTTGGCTCGTTCGCTTTATTATTATCCATTGGTAAAGGAACAGGATGATCGGATAAACTGCGTAAATAAAGCAAGAGATCGGCACGATCTTGGTCATTTTTAATTCCACGAAAAGACATAATGGTCCCAGGAAAAGCTTCACGTGGAGAATGTAAATAACGATCTAACGTTACAAAATCCCATTTTTGATCAGAATGAGCACGTAATGCCCGTGAATAAGCAAAACCTGCTGCTGATGCCAAAGGGCGGTTAACAATCTCCCAGAGAACTGGACCAACACGCCCTGCTTCATTGCGTCCAGATGTGTGGCATATGGCACATTGGCGAAAAACTTTACGGCCATTTTCAAAATTGCCTTGTTGAAGGCGGCTATTTAGTGATAGGGAAACATCAGGTGCTTTTTGTTTTTCTTGAAATATATCATTCTTGGCAACTGTATGATGATATTGGACTGATGTAGGATGATCATAAACTATATTGCTGAGTGTGGAAATCCCCACAATAGCGACCAGCACACATAAACAAGCACAAATAAAATAAATAAATCTCGAGCGATTCATAAAAACTCAAATGTTCACGGTTTTATTACCATTTTTAGTTTAAGCTTTTTCTTTATAACACACAATATCATAAATGCATCACAGATGACATTGGGAATCTTACAATGGCTCTTGAACCAATTATTCTTATTCCTGCCCGTATGGGCTCAACCCGTCTTCCTCAAAAAGCTCTCGCTGAAATTGGCGGAAAACCGATGATTGTTCATGTCGTAGAACAAGCCAAAAAAGCTGGAATAGGACGTACAATCGTTGCAACAGATCATAATGATATCGCTAAAGCTGTTGCAGATTATGGGCATGAATATATCATAACACGAGGTGATCATAAGTCTGGATCTGATCGTATTTATGAAGCTTTAGTGCGTATTGATCCTGAACAACGCTACAACGCCATTTTAAATATACAAGGTGACTTACCAACAATCATGCCTCGTGAAATCATTCGTGCGCTACGCCCTCTAGAAAATAGCTTTACTGATATTGCAACCTTGGGTGCCAAAATCATTGAAGAAAATGAAACAAGAGATCCCAATGTTGTCAAAATCATTGGTACACCGCTTTCTCAAAATCGCCTTCGTGCTCTTTATTTTACGCGCGCCAAAGCACCTTATGGAGAGGGTCCTCTTTATCACCATATTGGAATATACGCCTATAGGCGCGAAGCACTTGAGAAATTTGTATCATTCAAACCCTCACCACTTGAGAAACGTGAAAAACTTGAACAATTACGTGCATTAGAAAACAATATGCGTATCGATGTGGAAATAGTCGATACAATTCCCTTAGGTGTAGACACACAACATGATCTCGATAGAGTTTGTGAGATTTTAGCATGAAAATACTTAAAAAAACCAATAAAATTTCTTTCCAAGGAGAATACGGCGCTAATTCCCATATTGCTTGCTCCAATATGTTCCCCAATATGGATGCTGTTCCCTCTGCTACTTTCGAAGACGCCCTTAATTTAGTGGAAAGCGGGAAAGCTGATCTTGCTATGATCCCTATTGAAAATACCCTTGCGGGACGCGTTGCAGACATTCATCATCTTTTACCACAGTCATCTCTTTATATTATTGATGAATATTTTTTACCTATCCATTTTCAACTCATGGTTTTGCCCGGCGTTACACATGACGAAATTAAAACCGTCCACAGCCATACGCATGCCCTTGCACAATGCCGAAAAATCATACGAAACAACGGTTGGAAACCTGTTGTTTCTGCTGACACCGCTGGAGCTGCAAAATTTATTAAAAAAAATGCTAAACGTTCACAGGCTGCCTTAGCACCTTTAATTGCAGCAGAACTCTATGGACTTGATATTCTTGAAAGAGATGTT
The DNA here is from genome assembly GCF_042196885.1 of Bartonella sp. AA86SXKL. Lineage (NCBI taxonomy): Bacteria > Pseudomonadati > Pseudomonadota > Alphaproteobacteria > Hyphomicrobiales > Bartonellaceae > Bartonella > Bartonella sp. AA86SXKL. Next base: position 25,099 of record NZ_JBHIRE010000004.1, read on the forward strand.
GAAGATAACCCTCATAATATTACCCGTTTTGTCATCCTTTCACGCTCCAAACGGCATGTCCCCAAACCTCAAAATGGCGAAAAAATCATCACCAGTCTTCTTTTTCGAGTGCGCAATGTCCCCGCAGCTCTCTATAAAGCTATGGGAGGATTTGCAACGAATGGTATCAATATGACAAAATTAGAAAGCTATCAAATTGGTGGAAATTTCAATGCAACACAATTCTTTGTTGATATTGAAGGACATCCTGAAGACCCGATGATGAAACTTGCCTTAGAAGAATTATCTTTCTTTTCTGCAGAACTGCGTATTATCGGTACTTATCCAGCACAAAACGATCGAACATCGTATATATAAAAGCAATTAAGCTGCTATCATTTTTTGTTGATATCAAAAAGCATCGTAAAAATTTCATAATGCAACGCATTTTGAAAGGGCTGTTTTTTCTACTCAACACCCTTCATAAACACTGAAGAAGAAAAAACAGCTCGTAATAGAATATATAAATTATTTTCATAATATTTTCTCACAAATTATATCATGATAAACCGCAATTCAACTCGTATAAAAACCAGTGTAAAAAAACACAGTAACCAAAAATAAAAACGCTTGTACCATCTATTTCCCTTTATATATTTAAAGAGAGCCTCTTGAGAAAAGTCATTTCCTCTGACAATATTCCAATAAAGATAACGAACTTCTAAATTAGCTCTCAAAACAATTCAAATTATTATACATAATAGAGTATTCGAATCTTTTAGATTAATATCATTCTAAACATGGTTTAAAACTAGAAAATGCAACTTAGCCCTGATTTTAGCGTTAAGTTTGAACTTGTATCTTTATAAAAACTGATTTATGATTCACCTCACTTTAGAAAAAAGGAGAGGATAATGAAAAAAATCTTCACGCGAGGATTATTAGCCGCAAATATTCTCGCCTACTCTAGTGTTGCATTTGCTGGCTTTGGTGAAAAAAAATGGAATTTTGCGCGGGATGAAAGTGTTGTGATCACACCATCCTATACATTCCAGCAAGGAGTTGAATACTCTTGTAATACCTTTAAACCGAAGAAAGTATCCTTTACTTTATCATACTCTGCCCCTTCTGATTTAAACAAATTGAGAATTTTTGTTGATGATGAAAAGAAAATAACCCATGATAAAGAAAAGAAAATCTTTACCCTAAAAAATATAAAATCTCTTCATATAAGTTTTCCTTGGTCAGGACATTATATTTTTAAAAATATTACGAACAAAAAAGTTGTTGGAACAGATTGTGACACAGGAGGTTATGATTAACAATATTTCTATAACATCTAAATTTGAGTAGAGTTATTCTTTTTTCAGGTATTTTTTTCAAAATAGGGCATAATGAGCCATTAAAACTAATCGCTGAAAAGGTTATTTTTATCCTAATATGGCAACCCTTAAGCTGCTTATAAGGTTAGATATTAAAGAACTTTTGCGAAAACTAAATGACTAAAATTAAATTGTTCTGTATTTTCTACTATCAGAGCTATTTTTTTAATAAGAATATAACTTCTATCTTTGCAACTGCTTTATTTTAAGTACTATAAAGCACATCGTACCCAAATCACTTAGATAAACAGAAAAGTAAAATTTGCTCTACAGATGCATTCCTCGCTGCATTTTAAATCATACTCATTCAGCTTTTTATAAAAATTTATCTCGCTTTTCCCTCCTTATTAAAGGATATAATTATTTGAAACTATAAAATGTCGCTTATATCGAATAAGAACCATTTTTATGCTTATAAAATCAGTACCCCCTTATTTCTATAGCGTTTAATGTTGCATCTTCTCTTGCATAAGTACAGTCTCTTAAAAATATATGAAACCTTTTCTCAATAATAAAAATTCATATATTGATCCATCTTGTGATAAACATCAATGTTTTTTAATTAAAAGAACAAGTACGCAAAAAAAGAGCGATAACATCTACTCAGTATTTATATACGTTAAAAGAAAAAATATTACATATTTGATATTCTCATTCACTATAGAAATGAGGTGGTTCTCTTATAAGATATTTAATATATTGACTTATCATTATAAGAGTTCGATTTTTTATACTGAATTACAACCACAAATAAAGTAAGATCTCCCATCTTAAATCTCATATTGAATCAATTAAAATCGTTTCCTTGAAAGTTACAAATGGGAGTGATGTGTGAGTAAAAACGATTAAAAAAGGAATAAAAATGCTTCTTATAAAGCCTCTCAAGTGCAAGGGATCGCAACATTGGGAGTTGTTAAGTAGTATGAGGGCTAAAATTTATACTTTTATTAAGCATAAAAAAGATAGTGCACAATGGACTTATATCTCAAGGAGAGTATGTATACTATTTACGAGTAGAGTTTGAAATATAGTTAAGAGTATTGAGCAATCGCTCTTTAAAAAGCCTGTGAATGTACAACATTAAATGTATTATGTTTGGGATGTTTTGTATAGAGGAGCAACACCATTAAAGCAATATTTTATAATTATTTAAATAGCACTCTTCCCCCTAACTTTCGAATGTTAGCCAATTACATGATCTATATACTTTATTTGCCTTTTTTATCGTTGCAAATTTTTAATCATTCAATTTCGTAGTTTTAGAACAGGCGTATCTATCCTAAAACTCTTATATGTTTCAGCGAATGAGAATAATTATACATTCAGACGATCTTAAGCGAAAAGATATTTTCATACCAAATAAATATGAAGAGCTACTGCTATAAAAACTGGTAAATCCACAATCTCTTTGTTGTTTATATGTCAATAAATTAAACGCAAAGGAAAATTCTTCATCGTTCTTAGGATATTTTTCGTTTCTGAGCTTGATTTTTCATTCCAAATCGACAATATGAGTTTGGGAGGTTGGTGGTGGACGAACTACTCGCCAACTGGGTCAGGTCTGGAAAGAAGCAGCCCCAACGAGTTCTGGTACGGGTCATCGTTCCAACCTCCTATTTTGCTGAAGAAATTATTTTTTATGCTGTCTTTTAGCGAGGTATTTTTAATCTTCAGAGCGGCATTTGTATGCAGCAAATAAAGGGATTTTGTTGTTTTTAAACAAATTGTCCCATAAATAATTTGATTAAGAAAAAATCCTTTTATATGAGACTACAGTATTGATCTATGCTTTTGTATTATCAAAATGTACGCATAAAGAACTTCGAAGTTGGAAATATTCATGGAAAATTTACCGGTAGAAACAGCCTATCGTGTTCTTGCTCGTAAATATCGGCCCCAAAACTTCTCTGACCTCATTGGTCAGGAAGCTATGGTGCGTACTCTCACCAACGCCTTTGAAAAAGGTCGTATTGCACAAGCGTGGATGTTAACAGGGATTCGTGGCGTAGGTAAAACCACAACAGCACGTATTTTGGCACGTGCGCTTAATTATAAAACAAAAGATATTGACCAACCAACAACTGTATTGGACTCTCTTGGTGAACATTGCACACAAATTATCGAAGGGCGCCATATTGATGTTATAGAAATGGATGCCGCTTCTCATACGGGCATTGATGATATTCGTGAAATTATTGAACAAATACGCTATCGTCCTGTTTCTGCACGCTATAAAGTTTACATTATCGATGAAGTACATATGCTCTCAACACAAGCCTTTAATGGTTTATTGAAAACTCTTGAAGAACCACCTTCCCATGTGAAATTTATTTTTGCCACAACAGAAATTCGCAAAGTTCCTATTACAATTCTTTCGCGTTGCCAACGTTTTGATTTGCGACGTATTGAATCAAAAGCTTTGAGTGCACATTTGCGCCAAATTGCGAAATATGAAAAGGTAGAAGTAGAAGATCAAGCGCTCTCTATGATTGCCCGTGCTGCAGAAGGATCTGCACGTGATGCATTATCCATTTTTGATCAAGCAATCGCCCATAGCAATGGCAATGTTAATGCTATTGCGGTGCGTACAATGTTAGGATTAGCGGATCAAGCACGTATTATTGATCTTTTTGAATTTATCATGAAGGGCGATGTTGTCAATGCGTTACATGAATTACGCAGTCAATATGAAGCAGGTGCTGATCCTCTTACTATATTGACAGAACTAGCCGATTTTAATCATCTGGTCACACGTTTACGTTTTACACCAGAAATAGTGGAAGATTTCTCTCTGACTGAAGAACAACGTTTAAGAAGTTTAGACTTTTCAAAAAAACTTTCCGTTCCTATTTTATCCCGAAACTGGCAAATGTTACTCAAAGGTTTACAGGAAGTTAATCAAACTGCACGTCCTCTTCAAGCCGCTGAAATGCTTTTAATTCGTCTTGCTCACACGGCTGACTTACCAACTCTTGATGAGGCTTTAAAAAAGCTTACGCAAGAAAAAACGCCTCTCACACTGGTTAAAAATTCTTCTCATCAAGAATCTACAAATGCAAATAATATAACAAAAGAAACAATGGTCGGAGCCCATGCTTCCTCGAGCGTTTCAAATATATTAGCCGATCAATCAGATTTAAAAAGCTCTTTGAAAAACCAATTAGATCATTCCTTACAACCAGAAAATTTAGTTAAAAATCAAAACCATGACAAAATCAACGCCCAAGAAGTAACAGAAATTCTAGAAACTTCTCAATCTACTGATTTTTCTGAAAAGATTGCAAATTTATCGCATTCTGTCACGCAAACAACAGAAAAGATTACTGAACCTAAAACTCTCGTGATTAATTCTTTGCACGATATTGTTCAATTAGCCGAACAGCATAATGACGTTCCTTTCAAACTCCTTGTTAAAGAATTTGTTCATCCTGTTTCTTTTGAAGCTGGGCATATTACCTTGAGACTTTCTGAAAATACCCCACAATTTCTTGCTCATGATATAGAAAAAAAGATATCTCAATGGACTGAAAAACGCTGGACAATAACTTTTGTTAATGAAGGAGGTGGCCCAACCTTACAGGAGGAAAGTATAGCGATTCAAAAGACTCTTTTTTCCAATGCAGAAACAGATCCTGATATCGCGAAAATCCTCAATCATTTCCCAGAAGCAAAAATTGTCGATATTCGACTCAATAAAGAAGAAAATGATCTTGATTTACTCCCCAATACCTTTAAAAATGCTGATATTTTTAAAAATAAAAATGATATCAATGATGAATAAGGATACCTATTCCTATGCGTGAAATGATGAGCATGATGAAAAAAGCCAAAGAAATGCAAGAAAAAATGCAGAAGATTCAGGAGGAAATAGCTAATCTGCAAGCTGTGGGCACTGCAGGGGGTGGTCTCGTCAATATCACTTTAAATGGCAAAAATATTATAACAGCAATTCAAATTGATCCTTCATTACTCAAACCTGAGGAAGCTGAAATTCTTGAAGATCTCATTATGGCGGCTTATAATGAAGCAAGAACAAAAATCGAAGTCGCAATAGAAGAAAAAACCAAAAGTATGACCGCAGGGCTACCACTCCCATCAGGTTTCAAGCTTCCATTTTAATGAAGCGGATTTTTTCCGTGGGACAAAAATATGTCTAAATACATTGCAGGACCTGAAATTGAACGTCTCATTCAGATTTTATCACGGTTACCAGGTCTTGGTCCACGTTCAGCACGTCGTGCTGCGCTTCATCTTATCAAAAAAAAAGAGACATTGCTGGAGCCTTTGGGAGCGGCTATACAAGCAGCTATAGAAAAAGTCGGCATTTGTTCTGTTTGTGGAAATGTCGATACCATTGATCCTTGTTCAATTTGCACAGATTTACGCCGCGATGATACAACAATCATTGTTGTTGAGGATATTGCTGATCTGTGGGCTCTTGAGCGCGCAAAAACTTTAGCCGCACGTTACCATGTGTTGGGTGGACGACTCTCCCCCTTAGATGGAATAGGCCCTGATGAACTCAATATTGCCACCTTAATACAACGTGTTGTACAAAACCCTATTACGGAGATTATTCTTGCTGTCAATGCGACTGTCGAAGGTCAAACAACTGCTCACTATATCACCGATCAGCTTTCCAATTTTCCAGTTAAAATTACGCGACTTGCTCATGGTGTCCCTGTAGGAGGCGAGCTTGATTATCTTGATGACGGAACTTTAGCAGCAGCTGTACAAGCAAGAACAAATCTTTAAAAATTTCTTTCTCTTACCTGTTATTTCGTTTTATTTACTATTATTTCTTTGTATGGGGAAAATATTCAAGTGATAAAGAAAAAACTCTCACTTTTAAACGACTTTGGTCCTGGTATTCTAGTATGTTTACTCATATCAGCCTTAGCTTATGGCTTAGAAGTCGTAGAAAAACAGCTTTTTGGACAAGCTTGGCTTGAAAGCATTGTTTTGGCAATTCTTTTAGGATCGATTATCCGTAGTTGTTTTCCTTTGCCAACATATTTTCAAAAAGGTATCACCTTTTGTGCAAAAACACTTCTCGAAATTGCTATCGTTCTTCTAGGAGCAAGCATTAGCATTAACGCAGTCCTTTCAGCTGGCTGGAATTTGCTTGCTAGTATCATATTCGTGATATTCGTAACGATTATCCTGAGCTTTGCCATCGGCCGACTTTTCGGGCTTTCTACACATTTAGCAATGCTGGTCGCTTGTGGGAATGCTATTTGTGGCAATTCAGCTATTGTCGCCGTTGCACCTGTCATAAAAGCAAAACATGACGATGTAGCCGCGTCAATTGCCTTCACTGCTCTTTTAGGAATTCTTATTATTTTATTTCTACCCTTTTTACATCCGTCTCTGAATTTGTCATTTAGCCAATATGGTGTGCTTGCTGGCATGGTTGTTTATGCTGTACCACAGGTTTTAGCAGCAACAGCATCTGTCTCTTTTCTGAGTGTTCAAATTGCAACAATTGTCAAATTAGTACGGGTTCTCATGTTAGGCCCTGTTATTTTTACTCTATCAATCATTTATCGCCGATCAGCACAAACACGCTTGCGTTTACATACCCTCGTCCCATGGTTTATCATTGGCTTTATTATCATGATGCTTGTTCGCTCAAGTGGTCTTATCCCTGAAAAGGCTATCAATCCCATCAAATTTATTGCCCAGTTGTTTACTGTTATCTCAATGGCTGCACTAGGATTAGGTGTTGATATCCGATCACTAAAAAAAGCAGGATGGCGCGTCATTTTGGCTTCAACCTGCTCCATAATTATTCTCGGTATTTGTAGCCTTATCATGATACAATTAAATGATTTAAATCATATAACATTTTAAATGTGTATTGATTATTATTTTTTCAACGTAGTATGCAATCAACCCAAAGTCCTCATTATTATTAAAATCAGTTCTTTCATAAACCAGAAAAAGTTCTAAAATACTGCTCATTATTCTATACAAAAAATTGAAAGAGCTGATATTTAAGTGAAAACTGTCAAATTTGCTTTTCAGTCCATAATGATTTGCAACAGGGTAGTATCGAAATACGTAACTCATGCAAAACAATGCCATTTCTTTCATCTGCTCTCATTACGCTGAGGTTTTTATATAAAGACGGATAGAATATATTCTTATTTGGAAAAAATGTGGGGTCATAACTTTTCCTCTTTTAAATTACTTTTACTTACTATGTAATACAAGTGGCATCATCGTACTATTTGATAGCTTAAAAGTTGTGACAATCCTTACATTTAAACGATTCGTGAAAGGAGTTTTTATTCTTTTCTTCAACAGTTTTGATTCATACGCTAACTCCGCTTGTAATATACAAGCTAATAACTTTAATTGTTTCACCATAAGTAGATTTAAAATAAGAGAATCTTATAATACTCAAGATACTCATTCAAAAAGTGATAAAAATAAGGATTAAATCAACATCTCGTTCTACCCCATAAAAAGATATTGTTGCTTATTGGCACTAGTAACTTTCTTACAAATGAAATATACGATAATGAAAATATTAAAAATACAGCAGGACTTTTATTTATCGTTTTATTCAACTAAAATATTTTTATGCTTATCCTTGCTATAGATACTGCTTCAATTTATTGTGCTGTTGCGCTTATTCGTCATAAATCTGTTATTGCGCGTATCAATGAGCGCATGAACAAAGGACATGCTGAAAAACTTATTGGGCAGATTACACAAATAATGACACAAGCCAATATGACGCTTGATCAAGTTGAGCGTATTGCTGTCAATATTGGACCTGGGTCATTTACTGGTGTACGTGTCGGTGTTGCAACAGCGCGCGCTTTGGCATTAGCACTTGAAATACCAGCTATTGGAGTGAGTGCTCTTGAAGCGTTAGCAGCACAAGTCATAAACAGTAAAAGTACAGCATCAGCAATTACTGTTGTCATTGAAGCAGGGAGAGGGATGTTCTACCATCAAAATTTTCATAATGATCTCACACCTTTGGGAGAGCCGGCATTAAAAACAATTGAAAATATCCTCGAAGATTTGCCAAAAAAAACCCGACTGACTGGCCCAGCTGCTGATGTCGTTGTGGAGCATGTTAAAAACCATAAAATATACGAAAAAATTGTCCTAGAAAAAATCTCCTGCGAAGCGGCTGATATTGTAAACTATGCTTATCTTGCTGCAAACAAACAATCAAAAAATTCACCTCGCCCACTCTATCTACGCAGCGCTGATGCAAAACAACAAACCAATTTTGCTTTACCACAAAAAAAATAATGCCCAAATTTTCATTGACAAAAAAGAATTTTGGAATTGCTCCGCTACAAGTTAATGATAGTGCTTCTCTTCATCAAATTCATCAGCATTGTTTTACCCCTTCTTGGGAAAAACAAGCTTTTGATAATTTCTTAACAGATCACTCTATCTTCGGACACAAAGTTTTTCTCATTGATCGCTCTGATCAAATTTTAGGCTTTTGCCTATGCCGTCTCATCCTTGATGAAGCAGAAATCATCACAATTGCTGTTCATCCTCATTATCGTCAACAAGGAATTGGTACCTTTCTTATCGAAAGCACAGTTCACCATCTTCACGACAAGGGCGCCATAAAATTATTCTTGGAAGTAGAAGCCACAAATCTTTCTGCTTTGAACCTTTATCAACGCTTTGAATTTCAAAAAATTTCTGAACGTCTTGCCTACTACGCGTCAAAAAATGGTCGTGGTGATGCAATTATCATGCAAAAAACTTTTAAGCAAATAGATTGAGATTTGTGTAAAAAACATTTACACATGCGCTATGAATAAAGTAAATCCTAAAAATACGCCTCCTGTTGCTCCTAAAAAGGTTTTTATCAAAACCTATGGATGTCAAATGAACGTTTATGATAGCCAACGGATGACTGATAGTCTCAGTTCGCAAGGCTATGTGACAACACAAATTCCCAATGATGCCGATCTTATTCTTGTTAATACCTGTCATATTCGTGAAAAAGCAGCAGAAAAACTTTATTCTGATCTCGGTCGTTTGCGCGTTATGCGTCAAGAGCGCACACCTGATAAACCCCTTATGGTTGGTGTAACAGGTTGTGTTGCACAAGCTGAGGGAAGTGAAATCTTGCGCCGTGCTCCAACAGTGGATCTTGTTATTGGTCCGCAAATGTATCATCGCTTGCCAGAATTGTTAGAAAAAGCCAAACAAGGGAAAAAAATTATCGAAACAGACTATGCTGTTGAAGATAAATTTGCTCATTTGCCGCCCCATAATAAACATGCAGTAAGAAAACGAGGTGTTAGCGCATTTTTAACAGTGCAGGAAGGTTGCGATAAATTTTGCACTTTTTGTGTTGTTCCGTACACACGCGGTGCTGAAATATCACGATCCGTTGAACAAATTACTGAAGAGGCCCTTCAACTCATCGAAGCGGGTGTCAAAGAAATTACGCTGCTTGGACAAAATGTCAATGGTTGGCATGGACAAAGTGCTGATGGCAAAACTTGGCGTCTTGGCGATCTTCTTTATCATCTCGCAAAACTCGATGGTTTAAAGCGTTTGCGTTACACAACCAGCCACCCACGTGATATGGATGATAGCCTTATTGCCGCGCATCGAGATCTTGATATGTTAATGCCTTACCTCCATCTTCCTGTTCAATCAGGTTCAGATCGCATCTTAAAAGCCATGAACCGACAACACAAAAGCTCTCATTATCTTCATCTTATCGAAAAAATTCGAACCGTACGGCCAGATATTGCCTTTTCAGGCGATTTTATTGTAGGGTTTCCAGGAGAAACAGATGAAGACTTTGAAGAAACCATTAAACTTATTCAACAAGTACAGTACAGTTCAGCTTATTCTTTTAAATATTCCCCCCGTCCTGGAACAGTGGGAGCCACAATGAAAAATCATGTTGATGAATCTGTAAAAGATGCCCGACTTCAACATTTACAAATCCTTCTCCTTGAGCAACAAAATGCATTTTTGCGTTCTAAAATTGGTCAAAAAACGAACGTTCTCATCGAAAAAACTGGACGTCACTCAGGACAAATGGTAGGGCGTTCCCCTTGGCTTTTACCTGTTGTCGTCGATACAGAAGCCTCTACAGGTAGCGTGATAGAAATTCATATTAAAAATGCAAGCTCAAACAGTTTTGTTGGTGAAGTGACAAATAGATAGACATGCCTCTAACACCTTGTTCACAATAAATATTTTGGAAAACTCTTTTATTTTAAAAGAAAATGATTACATCTAAAGCGTGCACTTTTTGTAAAAAATTGTCTTTTATAAAGTTTACTTAAAAAAATGTGCAATATTTATGTAGATATGGAGAATAGGCTGAAAGCTTCAACCGAAAAAATAAAGCGTATTAAAGAAAAAGTAAATACGTCCCTTGAAAAGGCTGATACCTTGAAACAAACAAGCGCTTCAGATCTGAGCCAAGTTGTTTTGATTTTCGAAAATAATCAATATGCAAAAGCAGTTTTTGGTAAATTTGACGAAAATCTCGCTTATATCGAAAAAAAACTCGAACTTAGTATTCATCCGCGTGGTAATGAAGTCTTAATCCGTGGAAATATTTCCGTTATAAAACGTGCGCAATATGTATTGCAGCAGCTTTATGAACGTGCCAAAACACATCAAGAGCTCACTTTATCAGATATAAAAGGAGCGATTGCTATGGCAAATATACCAAAGAAGCAGAAAGAAGACACAATAACACACAAATCTGCAACGAAACGTATACCAGCACGGTTGAGTACCCATAAAAAAATAATTCATGCAAGAACTCCAACACAAGACGCTTACATAAGTGCTATGGAGCATACTGAACTTGTGTTTGGTGTAGGACCAGCAGGAACAGGAAAAACGTATCTTGCTGTTGCTCATGCTGCAATGCTTCTAGAACGTGGTATCATTGAACGAATTATTCTCTCACGTCCGGCTGTTGAAGCTGGAGAACGTCTTGGTTTTCTTCCCGGTGATCTCAAAGAAAAAGTCGACCCATATTTACGACCACTTTATGATGCTCTTTATGATATGATGCCCGCTGAAAAAATAGAACGCATTTTAGCTTCTGGTGTCATAGAAATTGCTCCTCTCGCCTTTATGCGCGGACGAACACTTGCCCATGCTGCTGTTATTCTTGATGAGGCACAAAATACTACGCCCATGCAAATGAAGATGTTCCTCACACGTCTTGGAGAAGGAACGCGTATGATCGTTACCGGTGACGTAAGCCAAATTGATTTGCCTACAGGGCAAAAATCAGGTCTCATTGAAGCAGTTCGCATTCTTTCAAATATAGAAAATATTGCAATTGTGCATTTTGATGAAAAAGATGTTGTACGCCATCCACTTGTTGCTGCTATCGTTCGTGCTTATGATCGTGATTCCGAAATACAAAATAAAAAAAAATCATTCACACGCGATGCATTAAAAAATGAATTTGATTCATCATGATTATTATTGATATAATGATTAAAAGCGCAGGGTGGAATGATGAGAAAATGCTTTATAATATCACTGAAAAAGCATTAATGACAGCTATGCATCATGTTTCATTGGAAAATGTTGTAAGCGAGATTAGCCTGCTTTTTACGGATGATGAACATATGGCACAAATCAATGCACAATGGCGCAACAAAAACAAATCTACTAATGTACTATCCTTTCCTGCTTTTCCACTTAAAGCTGGAAATCGACCTGGTCCCATGCTCGGTGATATTATTATTGCCCGAGAAACTGTTGTTTTCGAAGCAGAGAAAGAAGGAAAAACATTTCAAGACCATTTAACACATATGATTGTTCATGGTATCTTGCATCTGCTTGGTTATGACCATGAAACTGATGATGAAGCATATAAAATGGAAAAGCTCGAAAGGGAAATTCTTCAAAAGCTTTCCATAAAAGATCCTTACGCATAATTGTCTATCAATGATAAAATTTAACTTTTAAAATCAATATTACCAGCATACCATTTAAAGCCTCTTATTTATCTGTTATAAAAGAAAGTCTAGAAGATTTCAAAACCATGGCAAACAAAATAAATGCACAAAATAATAATCAAGCATCTTCTAATAATGAAAAAGACCCCTCTCAGCAAACGAATCATACAGAAAAATATTCCCTGATGAATCATTTGTTTTCATTCTTACGGGGTCGAAATTGTGCATCTACGTCACTGCGCGATGATCTTACCGTTGCACTCACGACTAACAATGAAAAAGATACCGCCCTCTTCTCACCTGAAGAACGTACTATGCTGCATAACATTTTACGCTTACGTGAAGCACGCGTGGATGATGTTATGATACCTCGTTCTGAAATCGAAGCATTAGAAATAAACACCTCTCTTGGAGAAACCCTTAAATGTTTTGCAAAAATTGGTCATTCTCGTATCCCCGTTTATGCTGAAACTTTAGATGATCCGCGCGGCATGATCCATATCCGCGATATTCTTAACTACATCACTCGCTTTATTATCAATCCAACAAAAACCGAACAAAAATCCGATTTTCTTCAATTAAACCATACAGACTTGCATACTCCAATTGGTGAATTGGATTTGATCCGAACAGTTCTCTTTGTTCCCAGTTCTATGCTTGCAAGCAAATTATTAACACGGATGCAAACTACACGAACTCAAATGGCTTTAGTTATTGATGAACATGGAGGAACAGATGGTCTCGTTTCAATGGAAGATATTGTTGAGTTAGTCGTTGGAGATATCGAAGATGAACATGATAATGTCGACAATGCTATCGTACGTGAACCAAATAATAAATGGCTCGTTGATGCAAGAACTGAACTAGAAGATGTGGAGAAAGCTCTTGGTCCTGATTTTATCGTAGGAGAATATGGTGATGAAGTTGATACTATTGGTGGTTTGATCGTCTCAATTCTTGATCGCATTCCTGCCAAAGGTGAAATTGTCGAAGCTGTACCTGGCTATAGATTTCGTATTTTAGAAGCTGATAAACGCCGGATCAAACGGTTGCGCATTTTTCGCATTCCCAAAAATGAGAATCTTGAGAACAATGCCATCCCTAAAGAATAGTCCAGCGTTTTTAAACAATTTCATCGTTTTTTTATTCTCTGTTACAGGCTGGAAGCGCCAAGCATGGATATTTCTGTGTGGTGCTCTTACTTCTTTTGCACTTCCACCCTTTTATTTAACACCTCTTTGCTTTCTAACTTTCCCTCTCTTTATTGTTTTACTTGACTCAATACAGGACACCAAAAACAATAAAAAACATTTTTTTACTTACGCTTTAAGCTGTGGAACCTTTGGTTTTAGTTATTTTATTTGCGGCCTTTGGTGGCTATGCAATGCTTTGTTAACAGATCCAGATTCTTTTGGTTGGGCCGTCCCATTAGCCATTTTAGTCCCTCCACTCTACCTTTCTTTTTATTGGTTTTTTTCTGGTTTCATTGTCGGTTTATTATGGACAAAAGGAATAGCACGCTTTTTTGTTTTAGCCTTTGCATTAGGATTATCCGAGTGGTTGCGTGCGTTTTTATTCACAGGATTTCCATGGAATTCTCTTGGCTATACAGCCATGCCAACCCCAGTGTTCATGCAATCTGATGCAATCGTAGGACTTTACGGAATGAATATTCTTGCTGTCTTAGCCTACAGTTTGCCAACTGTTTTATTAACGGATGAAAAAAAGAAAGTGGCACTTTCTCTTTGCTTATCACTTATATTAATTCACTGTGGTTTTGGGTTTTATCGTCTTCATACTATAGAAAACACAGCTGAAGATCAAAAAAGTGCTTATTGGGTGCGCATTGTTCAACCGTCCATCCAACAAAATATAAAATTGCGTGATAATACACGAGAATCTATGTTGGAAGCGCATATGAAGCTAAGTGCAACGCCAACAACCGATCAAAATTCAGAACCCGATTTTATCGTATGGTCTGAAGCTTCCGTTCCTTACCTTCTCTATGATAACTCATCTACCACAATGCGCATTGCCTCTCTTTTAAAACCTAAACAATGGGCTATCGTTGGAGCAATACGCGCCAGCAATGATCTACCTCATTCCCAAACACAATATTTTAATACAATTGCAGTCATTAATGCTCAAGGTAATATTTTAAATACTTCCGATAAACTTCATTTGGTTCCTTTTGGTGAGTATCTTCCTTATCAGAATTTATTGAAAAAAATTGGATTGCGTACCCTTGCCGATAATATTGGTGGATATAGTGCTGCAAGTGTGCGCAAAATTGTTACAATGCCAAACGGATTTTCTTATCTACCCTTGATTTGTTATGAAGCAATATTTCCCCATGAAATGACTTTTAAAGGCTCCCCGCCTCAAGCAATTATTAATATTACAAATGATGCATGGTTTGGTGTAACACCTGGACCCTATCAACATCTTCAACAAGCACAGCTTCGTGCCGTTGAACTGGGAATCCCCCTCATACGGGCAGCCAATAATGGCATATCAGCTGTTATTGATTCTTATGGACGAATCGTTGTAGCTCTTCGACAAAATGCTGTGGGCATTATTGATTCACGAGTTCCATCATCCATTACCCCTATAGGAAGCAATGAATACAGAACTTTCTCTACTTTTATCTTATTCATCCTTATGCTATTGTGTCGTATTGGTTTTGGTTTTACAAAACAGCTTAAATGATTCAAGTGCCCTTTGTACGGTATTATGTTGCGTGTACCAGTAATATTGGGAAAAAATATTACATATTGTTTTAATTATATGATAAATCAACTGCGCATAAATATGATGTTGGTTTAGAAGAAAAATGCTGGAAATAAAGAGTTGCATTATGACCGAAACTAAAAAAAAACCTGACCCTATAGATATCTATGTTGGAACTCGTATCCGTTTACGTCGTAATATTTTAGGACTCACTCAAGAGAAACTAGGTGAAAAATTAGGAATTACTTTTCAGCAAATCCAAAAATATGAAAAAGGAACAAACCGTATTGGTGCCAGCCGTCTTCAAGCGATAGCGGAAATTATGGATGTTCCTGTTTCTTACTTTTTTGATAAAGGTATTACCTCCCAACAAGTAGAGGGTTTTGCTGAAAGTGAACACAATTTTATAGACTTTTGTTCTAGCAGCGAAGGGATTCAACTCATGCGCGCTTTTACAAATATATCTGATGCTAAAGTGCGTCGAAAAATTATTGACTTGGCAAAAGCACTTTCTGAGGAAGATTTGACAAATAAGTTATAAATTAAAATTATATCTTTTCTCTTTTATTCATATACATTTGCATTGACTATTTGCTGTAGAATTAGCAAATGGTGACGACTTTAGTAAGCAATTGATTAAATCGTTGGTTTTCTTTTTTGAAGGAGTTCCTATGCCGCATCAAGATTATCTTTTTACGAGCGAATCGGTATCGGAAGGACATCCTGATAAAATTTGTGATCGTATTTCCGATGAAATCGTTGATATGATCTATAAAGAAGCTGAAAAGACTGGTACTGATCCATGGTTAGTACGCGTTGCCTGTGAAACTCTCGTCAGTGTCAACCGTGTTGTTATCGCTGGTGAAGTACGTGTTCCCGATACGCTATTAAAAAAAGATAAAAATAAAGAATTCATCTATGATGAAACTAGCTTTCCACTCATTAATCCCACACGTTTTCGTACAGCAGCCCGCCGTGCTATTCGTACCATTGGCTATGAACAAACAGGCTTCCATTGGAAAACTGTTAAAATTGATGTTCTTTTGCGCCCACAATCAGCTGATATAGCAAGAGGGGTTGATAATGCTACGGATCGGCATGGTGAAGAAGGAGCAGGTGATCAAGGTATCATGTTTGGATATGCTTGCCGTGAAACACCTGATCTCATGCCTGCGCCAATTTATTATGCGCATAAAATTCTCAAACTTCTTGCCGCAGCTCGTCATAAAGGAGAGGGAGAAACTGGAAAATTAGGACCAGATGCTAAAAGCCAAATAACCATACGTTATAAAAATGGAAAACCGATAGAGGTCACATCCATTGTTCTTTCAACGCAGCACCTTGATGAAAGCTGGGATTCCAATAAAGTACGTACAGTGGTTGAACCTTACATTCGCCAAGCTTTACATGACATTCCCATTGCAGCTCAATGCAGTTGGTATATTAACCCAACAGGAAAATTTGTCATTGGAGGACCTCAAAGCGATGCCGGATTAACGGGACGCAAAATTATTGTGGATACTTACGGAGGTGCAGCACCCCATGGAGGCGGTGCTTTTTCAGGAAAAGATACAACAAAAGTTGATCGTTCTGCTGCCTATGCGGCACGCTATCTGGCTAAGAATATTGTTGCTGCTGATTTAGCAGAGAGATGCACCATTCAACTCTCCTATGCAATTGGTATTGCACAACCTTTATCTATTTATCTTAATCTTCATGGAACAGGAAAAGTCGATGAAAAAGTTATTGAAGAAGCCATCCGCAAAATAATGGACCTTTCACCTACCGGCATTCGAAAACATCTTGACCTCAATAAACCTATTTATGCGAAAACAGCTGCCTATGGTCACTTTGGTCGTAAACCAAAACACGATGGTTCGTTTTCATGGGAAAAAACTGATCTCGTGAAAACGCTTCAAACAATGATCCAAATCCCATGATTAAACATAATATACGTAAGAGTGAAGCATTTTTTGGACGCCGACAAGGAAAACAACTTCGAAACAGTCAGCTTACACGTATACAAATGCTTCTCCCCAATTTGAATATTGATTTAAATGTCCCTCCTCCCTTAAACCTTACATCCTTATTTTCAAGCAAAGTAAGAGAAATTCGACTTGAAATCGGTTTTGGTGGAGGTGAACATTTACTTCATGAAATGGAATATTTTCCAAAAACCGGTTTTATCGGCGTCGAGCCCTTTATCAATGGCATGGCAAAAATATTATCGTCTCTTGAACAGCATCAAAACCATCAAAATCGTCTTCGCCTCTATAATGATGATGCTACACGCCTTCTTGATTGGCTCCCTGATAACTCGCTTGATGGAATAGACCTCTTCTATCCTGATCCTTGGCCGAAAAAGAAACACTGGAAACGACGCTTCATCAACATAAAAAATCTTAACCGTTTTGCTCGTGTTCTTAAAATAGGGAAGTTTTTGCGCTTTGCTAGCGATATAGACAGTTATGTAAACTGGACTTTGTACCATTGTGCACAACATGATCACTTTGAATGGAAAGCAGAAAGCCCTCAAGACTGGAAACTCCCTTATCCACTATGGAGCGGAACCCGCTATGAAGCAAAAGCTTTACGCGAAGGACGAACGCCTGCCTATCTTACCTTTATCAAGAAATAAATGATCAAGCGCTTTTCTCATAAACAACTTGAAAAATTTTGAATTTAAGAGTATCAATAGTTAAATTCTTGGTCTTATGATGAAGAGTGGGCCGTTGGACCCGCTCTTTTTTAATATCATAAAACTGATGAAACCAACTTGGATAAAATGTATGAACGAAGCTGAAAAAATAAGCAATCTTGACGAACCGCGCCTGTTTGAAGAAGATGGTATCGAAGCACAGGTTGCTGCTCTTGTCATACCACTACTTAAACCTTTAGGTTTTCGTTTGGTTCGTGTGAAACTTCTTGGTCAAAATGGTTTAACACTTCAAATTATGGTTGAACGTGCCGATGGTTCTATGACCATAGAAGATTGTGAAACTGTTAGTCGAACAGTTTCTCCCCTCCTTGATGTACAAAATGTTATTGAACGCAAATATCATTTAGAAATCTCATCACCTGGAATTGATCGTCCATTGGTAAGAAAATCTGATTTTTTTCATTGGCAAGGGCATCTTGCAAAAATTGAAACCAAAATAACAATTGATGGGCGCCGAAAATTTCGTGGGACACTTACAAATATCACGCAAGATGGATTTATTTTAAACACTGATAAAGCTGCTTATGGAGAAGCCATGTATACCCCTATTTCCTTTTGTGATATCATAAATGCGCATTTAGTGCTTACCGATGAGCTTATTCGCGATGCATTGAAACAAAATAAAGATTTAAGTCAACAATTCATTGCCGAAGAGAACGCTAACGACTCTATACAGACGCTCAATTTCAAAAAATAATATCACTGGGAAATACCCATCGTGTGGCACAAAGAAGGAGAAAATTGATGGCTACAAGCGCTAACAGGCTTGAGATTCTGCAAATTGCAGATGCTGTTGCACGTGAAAAGTCAATCGACCGTGAAATTGTCATTTCTGCGATGGCTGATGCTATTCAAAAAGCAGCACGTTCTCGTTATGGTCAAGAAACCAATATTCGTGCTGAAATCAATTCTAAAACAGGTGAAATTAAATTACAGCGCCTGCTTAAAATCGTTGATGTCGTTGAAGACTATACAACGGAAATTACTTTGTCTGATGCTCTCAAACGTCAAACAGAAGCAAAAATTGGTGATTTTTTTGCTGATCTTTTACCTCCTATGGATTTTGGACGTATCGCAGCACAATCTGCTAAACAGGTTATTGTACAAAAAGTACGCGATGCAGAGCGCGATCAGCAATATGAAGAATTCAAAAATAAAGTTGGTGAAATTATTTCTGGTACAGTTAAGCGTGTGGAATATGGTAACGTCATCGTTGATCTAGGACGCGGTGAAGCTATTGTTCGCCGTGATGAATTAATTCCTCGTGAATCATTCCGCTATGGAGATCGCATTCGTGCTTTTGTCAATGATGTACACCGTGAAACGCGTGGTCCACAAATTTTCCTTTCACGCACACATCCCCAATTTATGGTAAAACTTTTCACTATGGAAGTACCAGAAATTTATGATGGTATTATAGAAATCAAATCTGTTGCTCGTGATCCAGGTTCACGGGCTAAAATCGCCGTTGTTTCACGCGATGGTTCCATTGATCCTGTTGGAGCATGCGTTGGAATGCGAGGAAGTCGTGTACAAGCTGTTGTTGCTGAATTACAAGGCGAAAAAATTGATATTATTCCTTGGTCGCCTGATGCGGCAACATTTGTCGTTAATGCACTGCAACCTGCTGAAGTTTCTAAAATCATCCTTGATGAAGATGCTGAACGGATTGAAGTTATTGTGCCAGATGATCAACTTAGCCTTGCTATTGGACGACGTGGGCAAAATGTTCGCTTGGCTTCGCAACTAACAGGATGGAACATTGATATTTTAACGGAAAAGGAAGAATCTGAAAATCGTCAAAAAGAATTTACTGAACGGAGTAAATTGTTTATGGCAGCCTTAGAGGTTGACGAAATGATCGGGCAGGTTATGGCATCAGAGGGTTTTTCTTCTATTGAAGAAATCGCCTATATTGATCTTGAAGAAATCGCTTCTATTGATGGTTTTGACCATGATACCGCCGCTGAAATCCAAAGTCGTGCCCGCGAATATCTTGATCATCAAGAAAAAGAACTTGATGAAAAACGCAAAAAGCTCGGAGTTTCTGACGAGTTGCGAACACTTCCTGGAATGACAAGTGCTATGTTGGTTGCTGTAGGTCAGGATGGTGTAAAAACAATAGAAGACTTTGCTGGCTATGCCGTTGATGATTTAGCTGGTTGGAGAGAACGTAAAGAAGGTCAAACACAGAATTTTTCTGGTATTTTAACCCCTTTTGACATTACACGCGCAGATGCAGAAGCTATGGTTTTAGCCGCACGTGTACAAGCAGGCTGGATAGACCAAGCTGATCTTGTTACAGAAAATCCTGTAGAAGATGAAAATTCTGCAGAAAATGAAAAAACAGATGATTTGGATGTGGATACACTTTAAATGAATGAACGGACTTGCATTGTGACCCGAAAAAATGCTTCAGCACAAACGCTGATCCGTTTTGTTATTGGTCCCAATAACCAAATTGTTCCTGATCTTAAAGCGAATTTACCAGGGCGTGGCGTTTGGATTTCTGCCCATCACGCTGTTATTGAGAAAGCAATCAAACAGAAAGCTTTTCATAGAAATTTTAAAACAGATGTTGAAGTTACACCAAATCTTGTGCATGTTGTTGATACGCTTTTACTAAAAGCCGCTCTTTCAAGCCTTTCCATGGCACGAAAAGCGGGAGCAATTGTTATGGGAGCAACAAAGGTTGACGCTGCTATCCGCTCTGGTAAAGTTATTCTTGTACTTCATGCTAAAGAAACAACAGAAGATGGGAAACGAAAAATTGCACAGGCCATCCATTCAATACAACAACAAACAAATCGGACTATAAAAACCATATCTTTATTTACAAATGATGAAATGCGAGTGGCTTTTGGCTCTAATCCTGTAATGCACGCGGCCTTACTGGACACAAAAGCTGCTGAAGGATTTCTCAAAACGACATGTAGATTGATCAGCTATCGTGACGACAAGCATAGTAAGTCTAGTGAGATGACGGCACAAGCCGTGAAGGAAGTACAATGAGTGAAAATAACAACGACAAAACAACGGTCAAGAAGATACTAACTCTCAAGAGGTCTGTCTTGGAAACGAGCACGGTTAAACAAAATTTTAGTCATGGCCGTACGAAGGCTGTCGTTGTCGAAACCAAACGGCGTAAAATTACGCGACCTGATGAAAAAGCTGAAACCCTACAGCCCATTACAAAGCCGCATGTGGCCCCCCAGCGTTCTAAACCGCGTTTTGAGGAAAAAAAGCCTCAAGAATCTGTGGCCAAAAGCAATCTTTCATCAACTGAAATGGAAGCGAGACTTCGCGCGTTAGAAGAAGCACATATCCAAGAAAGAATAACGCGAGAACAAGCCGAAGAAGAAGCAAGACGCGCTAAAGAGCGTGAAGAAATTTTACAGCAAGAAATTAAAGAAAAAGAAATCCATCTCCAACAAGAAGAAGAAATATCGCCAGTGCAGACTCCACCTGTTCCCCCTCTCATTGAACAGGCAGATATTCCTATTGACACTAAACAGACAACCGTGGTTGAAAAACGCAAAATAGATGACAATAATGAGGAAGAACGGCATAGTCGACGTGCTAATCCTGCTAAATCAGAAATACGTGTACCCAAAGTTGTCAAAGGAGCTGATGAGCGGAGACGCGGAAAGCTAACTCTGAATAGTGCACTGGATGAAGAAGGAAGCGCACGTGGGCGCTCAATGGCTGCAATGCGGCGTAGACAGGAAAAGTTTAAGCGTGCACAAAATCAAGAACCAAGAGAAAAAATTTCTCGCGAAGTTGTTCTTCCTGAAACGATTACCATTCAAGAGCTCGCACAACGTATGACTGAGCGTTCTGTTGATGTGATTAAATTCTTGATGAAACAAGGACAAATGATGAAACCTGGCGATGTTATTGATGCAGATGTTGCCGAACTCATCGCTGTTGAATTTGGCCATACTGTTAAACGTGTTTTAGAATCTGACGTAGAAGAAGGTATCTTTAATATAACAGATAATCCTCAAAACATGCAGCAGCGCGCCCCTGTTGTAACCATTATGGGCCATGTTGACCACGGAAAAACTTCTCTTTTGGATGCTATTCGTAAAGCAAATGTTGTTTCTGGCGAAGCAGGAGGTATTACGCAGCATATTGGTGCCTATCAAGTAGAACAAAACGGTCAAAAAATTACCTTTATTGATACACCAGGTCATGCTGCATTTACGGCTATGCGTGCACGCGGAGCTCGTGTTACTGATATTGCTGTTCTCGTTGTAGCCGCTGATGATAGTGTTATGCCTCAAACGATTGAATCAATCAATCATGCGAAAGCTGCTGGTGTACCTATCATTGTTGCTATCAACAAAATTGATAAACCAGCTGCGAATGCACAAAAAGTGCGTACAGAACTTCTACAACATGAAGTGTTTGTTGAAACTATGGGTGGTGAAACTTTGGACGTTGAAGTTTCTGCTAAAACTGGTCAAAATCTTGATAAACTTCTCGAAGCTATCCTTCTTCAGGCTGAAATGCTTGATCTGAAAGCAGATCCCCAACGAACTGCAGAGGGCGTTATCATTGAAGCCAAATTGGATCGCGGACGTGGGTCTGTTGCAACAGTTCTTGTTCAAAAAGGTACATTACACCCTTCTGATATTATAGTTGCTGGAAATGAATGGGGTCGTGTGCGTGCTTTGATTGACGACCATGGCCGCCATGTCAAAGAAGCCGTTCCCTCTACACCAATTGAAATTTTAGGCATGCAAGGAACACCACAAGCCGGAGACCGTTTTGCTGTTGTCACACATGAAGCAAAAGCACGTGAAATTTCTGAATATCGACAACGATTAGCACGTGATAAAGCTGTTGCGCGGCAAACTGGTTCGCGTGGTTCTCTTGAGCAAATGATGACAAAATTGCAAACGACTGGTGTTAAGGAATTTTCTCTTATTATAAAAGGGGATGTGCAAGGATCAATCGAAGCAATTGCTTCAGCATTGGAAAAACTTGGAAATGATGAGGTTCGTGCACGTATTGTACATTCTGGTGCTGGAGGAATTACCGAAAGTGATATTTCTCTTGCAGAAGCTTCTAACTCTGCTGTAATTGGCTTTAATGTTCGAGCCAATAAGCAAGCACGTGATTTTGCTAAAACACAAGGAATTGAGATTCGTTATTACAACATCATTTATGATCTTGTTGACGATATCAAGGCTGCCATGTCTGGATTACTCTCACCAGAACAGCGTGAAACTTTCCTTGGTAATGCTGAAATTCTAGAAGTCTTTAACATTACAAAAATTGGAAAAGTTGCAGGATGTCGTGTTACAGAAGGTAAAATAGAACGAGGAGCCGGTGTTCGCCTTATCCGCGATAATATCGTTATTCACGAAGGAAAGCTGAAAACACTCAAACGCTTTAAGGATGAAGTCAATGAAGTGCAAAGTGGTCAAGAATGTGGAATAGCCTTTGAAAATTATGAAGACATGCGTGCAGGAGACATCATTGAGACCTTCCGTATCGAACATATTAATCGCACATTATAAAATAATCCAATAACTTTACTCTGTTGTGAAATGAGAAAAGTTATTAGGTTTTATACACAATATCTCTTTTTCCTTATCTAAATGGTCAAAAAAGAGATCTTGTAGCAAGGATAAAACTTTGATGAAAAATGCAGGGCCATCACAACGGCAACTTAGAGTAGCAGAGCAAGTACGTCATGCAATAGCGCATATATTACAGCGTGATATTTTGCTTGATGATATCTTAAAAGATATTGTTATTTCTGTCTCTGAAGTACGCATGTCACCAGATTTAAAAATTGCTACTTGCTTTGTATCACCTCTCAGCACTCTTAAAAATGCTTCTCATACCGATGTTGTTGATACCCTCAATAAACATAGTCGTTTTCTCCGTGGAGAAATCAGTCATGCGTTGCGACAAATGAAATATATGCCAGAACTGCGTTTCCGAATTGATAATAGTTTTGATAATTTTTCAAAAATTGATGCCCTCCTTCGCTCGCCTGAGGTTGCGCGCGATCTTCACCATAGTGATACAGATGAGGATTAAAGATATGGCGCGGCAACACAAGAAAAAAGGGCGTCCTGTTTCTGGCTGGGTCATATTTGATAAACCAAAAGGAATGAAATCAACAGAAGCTGTCTCACAAATCAAATGGCTCTTCCATGCTCAAAAGGCAGGACATGCGGGTACACTTGATCCTCTTGCTTCTGGTCTCCTTCCCATTGCATTGGGCGAAGCAACCAAAACCGTCCCTTACGTGATGCAAGGCAAAAAAACTTACCGTTTTCATATTGCTTGGGGGCAAGAGCGCTCAACAGATGATTTAGAAGGAGAAATAACGAAAACTTCTCTCATACGTCCAACACAAGAAGAAATACTTGCTCTTCTTCCTCAATATACAGGTGTTATTTTGCAAACACCTCCACAATTTTCAGCAATCAAAATTGCCGGAAATCGTGCCTATGATTTAGCGCGTGAAGGGGAAGTTGTTGAAATTCCGCCCCGTGAAGTGGAAATAGAAACTTTCAAGTTATTAGAAATGCCTACCAAAGAGCATTCTGTCTTTGAAATAACCTGCGGAAAAGGAACTTATGTGCGCTCTTTAGCACGCGATATAGGACGTGATCTCAGTTGCTATGGGCATATTGCTGATTTAAGACGTATTGCCGTCGCACCTTTTGATGAAGAAGATCTCATTACATGGGAGGAACTAAAAGCAGCCATTCCGCCAAATAAAAACACTACAGATGAAAATAATCGTTCTTTTGAAAAAAACTTCACAACACTTGATGAGCTCTTAATTGACACAAGCGCCGCATTGGATTGCCTCCCTCACTATATCCTTAATGAAACTCAAGCACAGAGGATTATAAGAGGCCATTCTATCCTCTTGAATCATCACAAAGTACCTCTTGATGAAGAGGAAGTTTGTGTCCTCTATAAGGAACAACTTCTTGCTATTGGCACTCTCGACAAAGGTCTATTTAAACCAAAGAGGATTTTCACAATTTAATCGATTCTTTTCCCAACCACCTTCTGCGGAAAGATATTTTTCTCTATCAATTAAGAAACATATGGTGCTTTTCATTGTCTATATTTACCGTATTCATATCAAAATTTAAGTCAGTGCTATAAGCTAACACCACCACACACTTTTTCCTCTTAATGTCGCAACAATCCTTGCATTTAAAGGATTCATAAGAGGCTTTTTATTTCTTTTTTAATCGTTTTTTACTCATACTTTAGTCCTCGTTTATAATGTACAAGCAAAGATATGGACTGATTTACTCTAAATAGATTTGAAACGAGAAAAGCTTAAGATTTTCAGAACTATCACTCAACATGAAAAATAACAAATAACCATTATAAATCAATTCATTAAATATTGAAACAGCAATTTTTTTATGATTATGCTAACAAATTGATCGAAATAATATTAATATATTTAATATTTACAAAAACTGTTTTAATCCTAAGGGAGATGATCAGAGGAAACTTTTAAAAGCATCTCATTGGCTTGAGGTATTGTTTGGCGTTCAATCATGCGGTGCACTCTTATACCGTTAGGAGCACAATTTAAATGACGCAGACGCTTATTGACTTCTGCATCTGCTTTTGTACGACGATGATTATGGCGTAAATAATCTACCCATGTTGGCATATGATAAGCCTCTGTCCAATATTCAGGTCTTTCAAGATCTCGTAAAAGGACCCACTGACGCGCACCATCACGTAATCGAATATGGCGTCGACGCGTCATCACTTTGAGAAACTCTTCAAGATCATTTTCATGAATTTTATAATCGATCATTATCATGATCGGTCCACTTCTTGCTTTGAGGTCAAGTAATAATTCCGGCTCTCTAAAATGATCAAGAGGATTTAAATCTATCTGAGGAATTTCTTGAATTCTAAATTTTACCCCCGCAAGAGCACCAAAAATCAAGAATAGAGAACAAACGCTCAAAGCAATTGTTGGAGAATAACCATCAGCCAAAACTCCCCAGATTGCACTTCCAATAGCCATCCCCCCATAAGATGCCGTTTGATAAAGTGCTAAAGAACGTGCAACAACCCAGCGTGGTGTAGAGAGTTGTACAGATGTATTAAACAATGATAATGCCAAAACCCAACATAACCCTGCAGGAAATAAAGCAATATGGCTTATAATCAGTGAACGGCTTATTCCCAATAAAAAGCAAGAAAAGGCAAAACCAATAAATGCACTTGCAATAATTGTTTCTGAACGAAAATGATGCCGTACAACTGCATTAATAATACCTGCTGTCATGGCTCCTAACCCAAAACAACCGAGCAATGTACCATAAAGAAGGGCACTTCCTCCAAGAACTTTATGCGCAACAATTGGCAAAAGTGCTAAAATAGAAATTGCTCCTATACCAAAAAGGAACGCTCGAACCATAATACTCAGGAGATTAGGTGACATCGCAACATAACGCAAACCATCTGAGACAGCTCCTAACAGCCTTTCTCGTGGTAATGAGTTGTTTTCATAATTCGACTTCCAGAAAAACAACGCACCAATAAGAGGAATATAGCTTATAGCATTAAACAAAAAAGCAGCAGATGCCCCCAAAGTTGCAATGATGGCACCACCAATAGCAGGACCAACACTCCGCATCAAATTAAAGCCTACACTATTCAAACTAACAGCAGCAGGAATATTTTCCCTGCTCACAATATCTCCTATCGTTGCTTGCCAAGAAGGATTATAAAAAGCTGTGCCACATCCAATCAAAAACGTAAAACATAACAAAAGCCAAGGTGTTAGAAATCCCATATAGGCTAAAACAGATAAACTCATGGATATGACCATCATCATAATCTGCGCACACAACATAATTTGACGCCGATTAAAATTATCCGCTAATGCCCCTGCCATCAAAGAAAACATAACAAGTGGTAATGTTGTGGCACTTTGAACAAGCCCAACCATGGAATGCGAAGAACTAATCAACGCCATTAACCACCCTGCTCCAACAGCCTGTATCAGCCCCCCTAAATTAGAAATAAGAGTAGATGACCATAGATTTCGAAATACCGAATTACGAAAAAGTTTTAATGTTGAAATGCTCTGCATCTTTTTCCTCCAAATCGGTATTTATCATCTTTGTTATCACACACACGCTCATAATCTTTGTATCAAAAGGATGCATAATTCTTTAAAAAACTTCTCATAAAACTCTATTTAAATCAATATTTCAAAACAAAAGCTTTTATTTAAAGAAAGACTTCAAAATGCTGTAAAGGACTAGTATTTTAACCTTCTTTCCTATATAAGGACGAAAATAGGTAAGAGTCTTTGACTCTTCTTGTTTCCTCACAGACCCTTGCTGAACGACATCTCGGCTATGGGTGACTTTATGTTTCTTCGTTTTTGGAAAGGATAATACGATGTCGATTACAGCTGAACGTAAACAAGCTCTTGTCGCAGAATACGCAAATAAAGTTGGTGATACAGGATCACCAGAAGTACAGATTGCTGTACTTTCTGAACGTATTTCTAATTTAACAAACCACTTTAAATCTCACAAAAAGGATAATCATTCTCGTCGTGGTCTTTTGAAGATGGTGTCTCAACGTCGGCGTCTTCTTGATTATCTTAAAGGAGTTGACCAAAATCGTTATCAGACACTTATCAAAAAGTTAGGTTTGCGTCGCTAAAAGAAAAATGGTGGTGGCGTTTAAAAAAAAACCACCCATTTTTTCAACGTGTTGCTTTTAATTAAAAAATTTAAAAACTGACAAGTTATTATGGGATAGGACTGCTCATCATTTCGCATTTAAGGCAGTTTACTTCTCTATTCTCGTAACAAAGATAAAAAGTATGTTGTCCACCCCAGAGCTTGGAAATATGCTACGCAAAACCAGAATGTGAGCAATCAAAGATTTAAACACTGGTCATTAAGGATAAAAAATGTTCAAAACGCACAAGATAGAAATTGAATGGGCTGGGCGTCCTCTCACCCTTGAAACAGGGAAAATAGCACGTCAAGCTGATGGTGCAGTGATTGCTACCTATGGAGAAACTATTGTCTTAGCAACCGTTGTATCAGCCAAAAGTCCAAAACCAGACCAGGACTTTTTTCCACTCACCGTTAATTATCAAGAAAAATCCTATGCTGTTGGTCGAATACCTGGGGGCTATTTAAAACGTGAAAGTCGACCAAGTGAAAATGAAACTTTGGTTTCACGTTTGATTGATCGCCCAATTCGTCCCCTTTTCGTTGAGGGATATAAAAATGATACGCAAGTGATTGTTTCCGTTATACAGCATGATCTCGAAAATAATCCCGATATCCTTGCGATGATTGCATCTTCTGCCGCATTGACCCTGTCAGGTGTTCCTTTCATGGGGCCTATAGCCGGTGCCCGCGTTGGCTATTGTAATGGACAATATATTCTTAATCCTCATATTGATGAAATGCCTGAATCAAAACTTGATCTTGTTGTTGCTGGAACAGAAAGTGCTGTTTTGATGGTTGAATCAGAAGCACAAGAATTATCGGAAGATATCATGTTGGGAGCAGTGATGTTTGGTCACAAAGGCCTTCAACCTGTCCTTGATGCCATTATAAAGCTTGCTGAAGTTGCTGCAAAAGATCCTCGTGATTTTGTTCCTGAAAATCTTTCTGAACTTGAAAAAGCGGTGCAGAAAATGGCAGAACAGGATATACGAAAGGCTTACACAATTACTGATAAGCAAGAACGTTATGCTGCAATTGATGCACTAAAGACAGAAATCCTCAATAAATTTATGCCAGAAACAGAAAAAGACTGTCAATTTAGTGCAGATCAAATTGCAACCGTATTTAAACAGTTGCAAGCAAAAATTGTTCGCGGGAATATTCTTGATACCCAAAAGCGGATTGATGGACGCAATCTTTCTACCGTGCGCCCTATCCAATCAGAAGTAAGTATTTTACCCCGCACACATGGATCAGCACTCTTTACCCGCGGAGAAACACAAGCTATTGTCGTTGCAACACTAGGAACTGGTGAAGATGAACAATATGTTGATTCCTTAACGGGAATGTATAAGGAAACATTCCTTCTCCATTACAATTTTCCACCATTTTCAGTGGGTGAAACGGGACGCCTTGGTTCTCCTGGTCGTCGTGAAATTGGACATGGCAAATTGGCATGGCGAGCAATTCACCCCATGTTGCCAACGAAAGAATCTTTCCCTTATACTATTCGTGCTGTCTCAGAAATCACTGAATCCAATGGATCTTCTTCTATGGCAACGGTTTGTGGGACCTCACTTGCTCTCATGGATGCCGGCGTTCCTCTAGCACGCCCTGTTGCTGGTATTGCCATGGGCTTGATTAAAGAAGGAGAACGCTTTGCTGTTCTGTCTGATATTTTAGGGGATGAAGATCATCTTGGAGATATGGATTTCAAAGTCGCAGGAACAGAAAATGGTATTACTGCCTTGCAAATGGATATCAAAATTGATGGTATTACCGAAGAAATTATGAAAATCGCGCTTGAACAAGCCAAAGGTGGACGAATCCATATCCTCAATGAGATGGCGAAAGCTTTAACCAGTGCACGTGCTGAGCTGAGTGAATTTTCTCCACGAATCGAAGTTATGAATATTTCTGTCGATAAAATCCGTGATGTTATCGGCTCTGGTGGTAAAGTTATTCGGGAAATCGTGGAACAAACTGGAGCAAAAATTAATATTGAAGATGATGGTACCATTAAAATTGCTTCTGCTGATGCTAAAACCATTGAAGCAGCAAAACGCTGGATCCATTCTATTGTCGATGAGCCTGAAGTTGGTGCTGTCTACCAAGGAACAGTTGTAAAAACTGCAGAATTTGGTGCATTTATAAACTTCTTTGGTTCTCGTGATGGACTCGTTCATATCTCTCAGCTTGCATCAGAACGCGTCACCAAAACAACCGATATTGTGAAGGAAGGTGACAAAGTTTGGGTTAAATTAATGGGCTTTGATGAGCGTGGAAAAGTTCGGTTATCAATGAAGGTTGTTGATCAAAAAACCGGAAAGGAAATCACCGGTGATAAAGCGATGAATGAAGAAAAGTGCGTGGATGAAAAAAAACAACCTGAAAATAAGCGCCGACGTAAGAAAAAAGAAGAGTAAGTTTTTCCTCTTATCGTATCATGAAATGCCATCTCAACATTGGAGTGGCATTTTTCTTTGAAAGAGTCATATGTGTTATTATTTTTGCCTTTTGAAAATCATGAACTCCCATATCCTGATCCAAACCAATGTTGGTTAAGTTTCGGTTTAACAGAAATCCCAGCTCCAGAATGGGCACAGAATTTAAAAGTTATTACGCCTTGGCGACCAGATTTTTTAAAATTTGTCGATACTCAATTTCACTGCTCTCCCCAAATAGATAAAACCTTCAGCTATGATGGTGCATTTTTACATTTGAGCAAATATCGTGGTTTTAACCAAAATTGTTTTCTTGATTTATTAGAATGCGTTAAACCCAATGGATGGATTGTAATCAGTGGGAATAAAACTGCTGGTGCTGCTTCAATGATGAAGTGGGTCAAAACAATTGTTCCCATCACCAACAAATTGTCTAAAAATCATGGTCTTGTATTTTGGTTGCAAGTTCCTCAACAAATTGAGAGACATAACATTGCACAATTGCGCTCACCACCGCTCACTTTTGGTAAATTTCAAACCACTTCTGGTATGTTCTCACACGGACGTATTGATCCGGGATCCGCTGCACTTGCTTCTTATATGCCCAAAGTTATTTCTGGAAAAATGGCTGATTTTGGTGCTGGATGGGGCTATCTTTCTCACGTTGCGCTTGAAAGAAGTGAAAAACTCACCGCTCTCGACCTTTATGAAGCAGACTACAACGCTTTGAGAGCAGCAAAACAGCACCTTAAATCCAGAACAGCTCCTTTTTCAATTCATTTTTATTGGCACGACCTTGTGCATGAACCTATCACAAATCTGTATGACACAATCATTTCAAACCCACCGTTTCACACGCAACAAACGACAGATATTTCATTAGGAAAAAATTTTATTATAAATGCTGCAAAGTGCCTAAAACCAGGCGGCAGTCTGCTTTTTGTTGCAAACCGCCACCTGCCTTATGAAACATTATTAAAAAATATTTTCCGCACAGTGTTGATACATGAACAAGCCCATGGTTTCAAAATTATCGAAGCGCGCAGATAAAGAAAACAAGCGATAACTCTAAAGAATAAAACGTGAAAGATCGATATCAGCAGCAAGTTCGCCAATAGATTTTCTCACATAAGCGGCATCAATTGTAAAGGATGTTCCAGCTTTATCAGGTGCCGTGAAAGAAATTTCATCCAAAACGCGCTCCATCACTGTTTGCAAACGACGTGCCCCTATATTTTCAATCCTTGCATTTAAATCTACAGCAATATCTGCTAAAGCATCAATTGCATCATCGGTAATTTCTAAATGAACCTCTTCTGTTGCCATAAGAGCAATATATTGTTTAATCAAACTAGCTTCTGGTTCCGTTAGAATGCGCCGTAAATCTTCTCTTGTTAAAGGGTTTAGCTCCACACGGATGGGCAAACGTCCTTGAAGTTCCGGTAATAAATCAGATGGCTTAGAAACATGAAATGCACCTGAGGCAATAAAAAGAATATGATCTGTTTTGATTTGCCCATATTTTGTAGCAATTGTTGTTCCTTCAACCAAAGGCAAAAGATCCCGTTGAACGCCCTCACGCGAAACCGCAACACTTGCTCCACCATCCCTAGTTGCAATTTTATCAATCTCGTCAATAAAAACAATCCCGTCATTTTCAGCAACACGAAGCGCTTCTTGAATAATTTGATCCTGATCAAGGAGTTTTTCAGATTCATCATCAATGAGCGGCTTAAAAGCATCCCTTACTGTCGTCTTACGAACTTTTGTACGACTGCCCATTTTACCCAAAATATCTGATAAATTCATAATACCCATTTGTGCCCCAGGCATACCAGGAATATCAAAGGTTGAAGCACTATTGCTATTATTATCGGCTACTTCAATTTCAATCTCTTTCTCATCCAATTCACCTCCACGCAATTTTTTGCGAAAACTATCACGGGTAGCGGGACTGGCTGTTTTACCAACAAGGGCATCTAAAACGCGCTCTTCAGCATTCACGTGAGCCTTTTCTTTTATTTCATCCCGTTTCTTTTCACGCACAAGAGAAATGGCAATTTCAACAAGATCTCGAATAATTTGCTCAACATCACGTCCCACATAACCAACTTCAGTAAATTTAGTCGCTTCTACTTTAACGAAGGGTGCTCCAGAAAGTTTTGCTAATCGACGTGCAATACCAGTTTTACCAACTCCTGTTGGCCCTATCATTAAAATATTTTTTGGCATAACTTCTTCACGCATCGGCGCATCAAGCTGTTGCCTACGCCACCGATTGCGCAGTGCAATAGCTACAGAGCGTTTGGCATCATTTTGGCCAATAATAAAACGATCAAGTTCAGAAACAGTTTCACGAGGGGAAAATACAACACACATTTAAATAGCTTTCTCTAAAGAAGATAATTCTGCATCCAATGTTTCAATCGTAAAATGATCATTGGTGTAAACACAAATTTTAGCGGCAATAGC
The DNA here is from genome assembly GCF_042196885.1 of Bartonella sp. AA86SXKL. Lineage (NCBI taxonomy): Bacteria > Pseudomonadati > Pseudomonadota > Alphaproteobacteria > Hyphomicrobiales > Bartonellaceae > Bartonella > Bartonella sp. AA86SXKL. The sequence goes on from NZ_JBHIRE010000004.1 coordinate 57,487, forward strand.
CATAGCTTTACGAGCAATAGTTTCTGCATCCAAATCCAAATCCATGAGTGCACGCGCTGCTGAAAGAGCAAAATTTCCTCCAGAGCCAATTGCCATAACCCCATCTTCTGGTTCTAAGACATCACCAAGCCCTGTTAGAGCCAAAGTTACTTTCTTATCAGCCACGAGCATCATTGCTTCGAGACGACGCAAATAGCGATCTGTTCTCCAATCTTTTGCAAGTTCCACACAAGCACGCATAAGCTGATCAGGATATTGCTCAAGCTTTGTTTCCAATCTCTCCAGTAATGTAAAAGCATCTGCCGTAGCACCAGCAAAACCAGCAATAACCACTCCGTTCTTTCCAAGACGACGCACTTTACGTGCATTACCTTTCATAATTGTCTGTCCAAGAGAGACCTGACCATCCCCGGACATCACGACTTTTCCACCTTTTCGTACCGTAATAATTGTTGTACCATACATTATGTCTGGCTTATGTTCTGTCATAAGGAAACTCCTTAATATTAACTTTACTTTTTAATATTGATTTCTTTTCATACAATGTAAAACTCAATTACTATTGTCCTATTTAAGAACATATACAGCAAAACACAATGATTCAGCATAACTCAATTTGTTGAAAATGGAAAAATGATATCATTGTTGTCAATGTAAATTACTGCTAAATAGCTTTATATAAACAGTTTGTGCTTTTTAGAGGAAAATTATGAAAAAAATAGCCATAGGGACCTTAGGTGGAACAATTGCAATGACTGCTGATAGTTTTGGTCACATGCAACCGACTTTAACTTCAGATAACCTCATAAAAAGTGTTCCTGATTTAAATAACGTTGCTGATATTAATGCACAAACATTAATGCAAATACCAAGTGGATCTTTATCGTTTCAAATGCTTTTTGAAATAATTAAGTGGGCAAAACAACAAATAAACGCTGGTGCAGAAGGTATTGTTTTAACACAAGGGACTGATACTCTGGAAGAAACAGCTTTTTTTCTTTCTCTTTATTGGAAAGAAGCCGAACCACTCATCATAACCGGTGCTATGCGCATGCCTCATGAAGCAGGCGCCGATGGCCCCGCCAACATTTTAGCAGCCACTCGTGTCGCAGCAGCCACACAAAGTCGTAACAGGGGCGTTCTTGTTGTCATAAATGATACAATTCATTCACCTTATTGGCTCTATAAAAGTCATACCGTCAAAGTCGAAACATTTCAATCAGGTCTTGCAGGTATTTTAGGAACTATTTTAGAGGGAAAACTTATTTATTTCAATGATCGAAAATTTTTCCCAAAAACGTTTGATCTTCCCCAAAACCATGATCATCAAATTGCACTCCTCTATTCCTCTTTATCATCTGATGCACAATTAATGAAACTATGCCTTGAAAGTGGGTATTATGCTGGAGTTGTTATTGCTGGTTTTGGTGCAGGACACTGTAGTTTTCAAGAAGCAGACCTTGTACAACAATATGCACAAAAAATACCAATCATTATTGCTAGTCGTTGTTGTAATGGCTCAACAACTCGTATAACTTATGGCTATAAAGGCTCCGAAATCGATATGATTGCTTCTGGTGCTCTCATGTCTGGTTATTTATCAGCCGTAAAAGCGCGCCTACTTTTATGGGCTTTTTGGGCACAAGGGTACTCATTAGCACAAATCCGTGCAAACTGGAATGACTGGACTATAAGTTAATGAAAAATGATCTATTATCTTAAAAGAAGAGAGCATGCAAAACAAAATTTACTTGAAAATAAAGCCGCTCATCTGTCTGCTCTTAATCAATTGCTGCTGCAAAAAATTCTCGACCAATACAAATGATTGATACGACTATACAAAAAATTAATCAGAAAGATAATCTGGTCAAATCCGTTTCTGACCGATATTCACCCTATCGCGTTTTTACTGCACAAGAATGGTCAGAGTTTCGTGCAGACACACCTCTTACTTTGACTTTTGATGAAATTAAGCGTTTACGCTCTATTGATGATCCTATTGATCTTAAAGAAGTCCAACGCATTTATCTTTCTTTATCGCGTCTATTATCATGCCATGTTGAAGCAGTACAGGAACTTTTTCACAAACGTCAGCAGTTTCTCCATCAAGAAGAGAGTAGAAAAACGCCCTTTATTATTGGAATTGCTGGTTCTGTAGCTGTAGGAAAATCAACCACGGCTCGCATTCTTCAAGAACTGTTGAAAAGATGGACATCTAGCCTTAAAGTTGATCTGATAACGACGGATGGTTTTCTCTATCCTAACGCAATCTTACAGCAAAAAAATCGAATGAATCGCAAAGGATTTCCTGATTCCTATGACATTAAAAAGTTGCTGTGCTTTCTTTCGGCGATAAAAGCAGGTATCGGAAATGTCCGTGCCCCGCTTTACTCACATATGATCTATGATGTTCTAGAAAATCAGACTATTACCATTGATCGTCCTGATATTTTAATTGTTGAAGGTATTAATGTATTACAGGTCAGTGATCTTCCTAAAGATGGGAAAGTTATTCCTTTCGTATCAGATTTTTTTGATTTTTCAATCTATGTCGATGCCGAAACAGAAGTCATTCGTCACTGGTATTTAGAGCGCTTTAAACGTTTGCGTAAAACAGCTTTTCAAAATCCTGAATCCTATTTTCATCGTTATGCCCACCTCAATGAAAAAGAAGCTTCAAAAATCGCTGAGGATCTTTGGCAAACGATTAATTTAAAAAATTTACAGGAAAATATATTGCCAACACGACCACGGTCCAATCTCATTCTACGAAAGGGAAAAAATCATTTGGTCGAATATGTCGCACTTAGACGACTATAAGGATCTCATAACTATGCAGCACCACCACATTCATTTTACCTCAACGCGTATCGATAACAGTTGCCCTATCATCTTGGTAAACCAAAGAACTCTTGCCAACTTATCACTTGATGCGTCAACAACAGCATGGATAAAAGTTAATGACTTTACTGGTAAAGCAGGACAAATACTCTTTATTCCTCACGAAACGGGACATTTAAAAAAAGTTTTATTTGGAATTGGCAATGGTAACGATCCTTTTATCACAGGACTGCTTGCTCAAAAGCTTCCTGCTGGTCAATGGCATCTAGAAGGTACAACCTCTGATGAAATAAATACCTATCTTGGATTGGCATTTGGTAGCTATCAATTTAATCGCTATCGTCAAAATTCTTCTTTCAAATCATTATCTATCCATGTCAATGAGGCGATTGATCTTAATGAGCTCCAACGAATTTATGAAGCTGTCTTTTTCGTCCGTGATCTCATTAATATTCCAGCCAATGATATGAACCCTGATACTCTCGAAAAAGAAGCTCGAAAACTAGGAAAAACCTACGGTGCTCATATCAAAAGTATTTGTGGAGACGATCTCTTAATCCATAACTTTCCGATGATTCATGCTGTAGGACGAGCAGGCAGCACTGCACCACGACTGATTGAGTTACTCTGGGGGCAAGAACATCATCCTAAAATAACGTTGGTGGGCAAAGGCGTAACTTTTGATACTGGAGGTCTCGATATTAAATCAGCCAATAACATGTTGCTTATGAAAAAAGATATGGGGGGTGGAGCAAACGTTTTGGGATTGGCTAAACTTATCATGGATGCAAAATTGCCTTTCCGTTTACGCGTTTTGATTCCAGCTGTAGAAAATGCAATTTCTGGGAATGCTTACCGACCAGGTGATATTCTCAAAAGTCGTAAAGGTTTAAGTGTTGAAGTAGGTAATACAGATGCTGAAGGGCGAATTGTCCTTGCCGATGCACTCGCCTATGGTGATGAAGAAAGTCCACAATTCATGCTTTGTATGGCTACTTTAACAGGGGCAGCGCGTATAGCATTAGGACCAGATCTTCCCGCATTTTATTGTAATGATTCAATATGGGCACAACAAATTTCTGAATCTGCTCACGCTGTCTTTGATCCTCTTTGGCAAATGCCCCTTTGGAAACCTTATCAAGAGATGTTATCATCACCAATTGCTGATCTTAACAATGTAACTGGAAATAGCTTTGCTGGTTCTATAACGGCTGCTTTATTTCTTAATTCTTTTGTTGAAAAAGCTGAACATTTTGCGCATTTTGACCTTTATGGATGGGTTCCAAAAGAAAAACCAGGATACCCTATTGGTGGATCAGCACAAACTATTCGTGCCCTTTATAATATTTTTAAAAATGAATTTTGACACAAATATCCACAAAAATGGACAATTTTGCAGCTTAAAGAATAATTGGTCTTACACTGTGTTCTTAGTTTTGTTTGAGGATAAAAACCTTACCAATACAGTTTTCATGAGTTTGTTTAAAGGTAAGGAGTAACAAAATGGACAGCAAAAAGATGATCTCTAAAGACCCAAGACTTCATGCATTCAGAGATGATCTAGCAGATCAACGTCTTGAAACAGAAATTACAGCTCAGCGCTTTGTTCAAGGTGAAAAAAGACGTGTTAATACAGCGGTCGCTGAACTTTTTAAAGAAAATAGTAAAAAAAGTGAAAGACAAACAGAATGCTTATTGGGAGAAGAACTTCTCATTTTTGAACAAGGGGAAACATTGTCGTGGGGACAATCACTCAAAGATGGTTATGTCGGTTATATTGATACAAAAGTTCTTTGTACATCAACCATAAAACAAACCCATGTTGTTTCAGTACCACGCACATTTAAATATTTACACGCTGACTTACGTGGACCAATAGTATCCCCATTATCTATGGGAAGCAAAGTCAGTGTTGTTGATGAAATTGAAGTCCGTGACACAATGTATTCTATTCTTGAAAATAGAACAGCAATCATTACGAGCCATCTCAGCCCCATTGGACGCGTATATGAAGATTATGTCACAGTTGCAGAAACCTTTATCCGTACACCTTATCTTTGGGGTGGTGTCAGCGGTTTTGGAATTGATTGTTCGGGACTCATTCAGCTCTCTATGATGATGACTGATCAAATAGTTTTACGTGACACCGATATGCAGCAAAAAACTATAGGCAGTCCTCTTACAGATACTGATAAACTTCAACGAGGTGATTTAATTTTTTGGAAAGATCATGTTGCTATTATGGTCGATCACGCAAATATTATTCACGCAAATGGTTTTTCTATGGACGTTATGATTGAGCCATTGGAAAAAACAATTACGCGTATCGCTAAAAAAAATCAATATCCCATCGCAAAACGCCGTCCAATTCAAGAAACTTAATACATGCCTCCTATAAAAAGTTAATTGAATGTTTTTATTATACAATAGATTGATTTATAAGGATAACTATCCATCATTCGCTCTGCATCAAGCATTCTAAATATCGTAAAATTCTCTTATTTCAAATCTGTTTTTATGTTGAATCAATCAAAATCGCTTGCTTGTTCATCACAAGCGAAATTGATGTATAAGTAAAAATGATTACGAAAAGAAAAAATATCCCTTCTGAATGCTCTCAAATGCCAAGAGCTATCATAACTAACATTGGAACCAGCTTACTCCTTCATAAGCGTAAAGATAGTGGCGCTCAATAGATTTTATCTTATAAGGCTTTACCATTATACCATTCACGAGTGCCAGCACGAAATGGGCTTTGGAATATTGCGAGATGTCTCTTTTAAACAACCCCGTAAATATGCAACACAATGGCGTTCTATATTACGTAAGGGATATGCCCCTCTTAATCAAAAGCAACATTTTTTGAAATTTTTCCTATTATCGATATCTTATGAAATAAATACTCCTAATATCTCTCGATGCATCCAAGACAATCTCTCAATAATAATCGCGAAAAGTATAAATCCATTATCTACCACCATTTTTATGCTTATGAAGCGCGCAAAGGCATCATTATACACTTTTTGCCAATTCTCAATGTTGCGATAACCCTTGGCTATTGAAGAGTGTTCTTTCAGCACGTATTTTATTTATTTCTGTCTTAAATAATTTTATCCATATGACCCGCCCCACTTGGAACGTGCAAAAGAATGATTTTGATTAATTTAACATAAAACAGATTTGAAATGAAAAAATTTTTTATGACCCTGGACTTCCCCATTCAACATAAAAAAAAATTATAAATTATTATTATAACTCAATATATTGATTTATATTTAAACAATATTTCCTTCTTATGACACATTAAAGAAGGTGATTTTTCAATACCTGAACCAATGGTTTATCAGCATCAGGCATAGGGTATTTATCAAGATCATTAATAAAAACCCATTCTAAATTTTGCCCTTCTCGTCCTTGCGCAACGCCCTCATAATGGTCACAAAGATACAATGGCATTAAGAGATGAAATGTTTTATAGCTATGACTTGCAAATGTTAAAGGGTGTAAATTATTTGGTTGAACATAAATACCAAGCTCTTCCTCTAGTTCACGAATCAATGATGCTTCCAGAGTTTCACCTTGCTCAACCTTGCCACCAGGAAACTCCCATAAACCAGCCAGCGATTTTCCTTCAGGACGCTGTGTAAGCAAAACACGATTATTCTGATCTAACAGTGCGCATGCAACAACAAGAAGAATGGAACTTTTCATACACATATCACTCCCCAATAGGGAACATAAAGATAACTGACTTTTCTATCATATCCCCTCTGCTCCTAAAAGAGCTCACATACCCCATTTGCTCTGAAAAATAATAAACTGTTAAATATAAAGTGCATCCATTAACTTCTGTAATCGCTATTGATCATAACGTACTCTTTTGTTAAATCGCAAGACCAAACCGTCGCCGTGCTCTTACCCAAACCGATATCAACACGAATCGTGATGTGCTTACCTTGCATATAAGTACCTATTGTTTCTTCACAATACTCAGGATCTCGTACGCCATTCACGGCCACACGATGCTCACCAAACCAAATCGTCAATAGATCACGATCGACTTCAACACCGGCCTTCCCAACTGCCATAACGACCCGCCCCCAATTCGCATCTTCACCGGCAATAGCCGTTTTTACGAGCGGTGAATTTGCAATTGATAAAGCAATAGTTTTAGCTGCATTATTTGTTGTAGCACCCACCACATTAACCTCAATTAAATGACGAGCACCTTCACCATCACAAACAACTTGTAGTGCAAGTTCATGCAGAAGTGCACTCAATTGTTTCACAAAAACCCCATAACGCGGATCAGATTTACTTGTAAGACATGGAAAATGTTCTTTCCCTGTCGCAAACAACATAAGCGTATCTGAAGTTGAGGTATCGCTATCAACAGTAATTGAATTGAAAGAACCCTCAACTGCCTCTGATAACATGGATTGGAGTACATCCGAAGAAATGGTAGCATCACTAACCACAAATGACAGCATTGTCGCCATATCGGGTGCAATCATACCAGCACCTTTTGCAATTCCATTAATGGTAACACGCTCTCCCCCACAGTCAAAAGTGCGCGTCGCAAGTTTTGGAAATGTGTCCGTTGTCATTATGGCTTTTGCAGCTTCCAACCAATTTCCCTCTTCTGCTGTCTCTGTCATACTTGGTAAAAGATTGACAATACCCGATGCATCCATTGGCTCACCAATAACACCCGTAGAAGCTATAAAAATTTCATCTTCTCTAACCTTTAAAGCGTTCGCTGCTGCACAAATAATTGCATCGGTTGTGTGCTTTCCTTTGCTTCCTGTAAAAGCATTTGCATTTCCAGAATTCACAACAACACCCCTCGCAACCCCATGAGGAAGCGATGCACGACAATGCTCTACAGGGGCAGATGGACATTTTGAACGAGTAAAAACACCGGCCACACTCACTGGCTTATCAAATATGATGAAAAGAAGATCTGTACGATCTTTATATTTAATCCCAGCTTCAGCTGTTGCTATCCGTACACCAGATAATGGAGAAAGCTCCTGGATCTTTTGAGGCGACAAAGGAGAAATTTTCAAAACCACAATATGCTTTCTATAAAAACAAATGAAACGATTGCAGATCAATAACCTCTCATAGAAAACTGCTAGGCTTTTTGAACAAAACTAACCTAGCAAATTATCTATTAAAGAGGCTATCCACCTATTTTTCCTAGCTATTCCGTATCTTCTTCATCAGATGTTTCATCGGGAAGTAGCGTCCCATTTTGATGAAGCGATTCCATGATTTTTGTAACATTAGGATCAGGGTATTTCACATCTATCTTGCTACGTAAATCAACAATTAGTTCTTGATAGCGCTTTTTTATCAGCTGTGTCCGCAACATCTCTTTAACATCATCAAATGCAGGCGGTTGTTTTACACGACGATCTTCTAATTTAATAATATGCCAACCAAAAGGACTTTCAACGGGTTGTTTAGTGTATTCGCCAACTTTCAAACCAAATGCAGCATCTTCAAAAGGCTTGACCATTTGACCATGGCTAAAATAACCAAGATCACCCCCAACGGCAGCAGAACCATCTGTTGAACTTTTCTTTGCAATCTCTTCAAAATTTTCGCCTTTATTTAAATGCTTAATGATAGCTTCTGCTTCTTTTCTCGTTTTGACCAAAATATGACGCGCTTTAACCTCATCCTCTTTAGGTAAAGCAGCAACTTCTTGCTTATAAAGAGCTTCCAAATCAGTATCCGATATTTTGTCAACAATCGCCTGTTTAAAATAAAGCTGTTGAAGAACATTGTCACGCATGACTGCCATACGTTTATCGTAAGCTTCTGTCTTATCAAGACCTTTGCTTCTTGCTGCTTTTGCAAGTGCCTGCATATCTAAATAAGCTTTTAGAACCATCATACGACGTTGTTCATCAGGAAAACGTGCTAAATTAGGATTTATTTCAAGTGCTAAATCATCCAATTGGCCTGCTGTAATATTTTTCCCATCAATAACCGCCATAACATGAGAAGGAGAAACGGCTTTTTCAGAAGCTTTCTCCAAAGTCTTTAAATCATTCGACGATGAATTCAAACCTTCTTGGGCTCTCACCCCTAAACTTGTACTTGCCAATAAAGTTGATGCTAAAAAAAGCGCGATAAAGTTAAATTTCATAAATATACTCCTTAAAAATGAAGGCAGGTTCAAGATTCCAATTTTCTTTAACATAACACTTTAATCTTTAAACATAGAGAAATAAATTAGTAATTTATTTTAAAAAAGTATAAAATTATCCTTTTATCTCAGTTTCTCCAATCCTATCTAATGCAGATGAAAAGCATGATAATAGAGAAAAATGACATATTGTATCTTAAATTACTTTGTATTGTATCAGTTAAATAGCATACTTAAAGTTGACATAAAGCGCTTAGCCTCTTATCTCTACTTTACAATTAGAGTGAAAAATTGCACACCAGCAAGTATAATGGTACCATCTGCATTTCATGATGTCTCCAATGATATCAGACAACCTGAAGGAAATGTAGAGTATGGGGAGAGCATATGAATTACCCAACAAGAGTGACAACAATTAAAAGAAAGGGCCAGAGATGGTCAGTTTAGGTGTTTTTGCCCGTAAGTTTTTTGGTTCAGCTCATGAGCGACATCTCAAAGCACTCCGCCAAAAAGTTGCACAAATTAATGCTTTGGAAGAACAATTCGTAAAATTAAGTGATGAGCAGCTTTGCCAAAAAACAGATGCCTTTCGTAAACGTCTTAGTGAAGGTGAAAGTGTTAATTTGCTCTTACCAGAAGCTTTCGCGACTGTTCGTGAAGCCGCAAAACGTGTTTATGACATGCGTCCTTTTGACGTGCAACTTATTGGTGGAATGGTCCTTCACGACTGTGGCATAGCTGAAATGCGTACTGGTGAAGGTAAAACATTAATGGCAACTCTACCAATTTATCTCAATGCATTGGAAGGTAAAGGCGTTCATGTTGTGACAGTAAACGATTATCTCGCCAGTCGTGATGCTGAAACAATGGGGAAAATTTTTAGTTTTCTAGGGCTTACAACAGGCGTGATTCTTCATGATCTTGATAGTGATGCCCGCCGAGAGGCCTATGCATGCGACATTACCTATGCCACAAATAATGAACTAGGTTTTGATTATTTGCGTGATAATATGGCCTTCGATCATAGTCAAATGGTCCAACGTGGACATCATTACGCAATTGTTGATGAAGTTGATTCGATTCTTATTGATGAAGCCCGTACCCCCCTTATTATTTCTGGTCCTCTAGAAGATCGTACTGACTTCTATAACCTTATTGATACATTTATTCCTGCCTTAACTCCAGAAGACTATGAAATAGACGAAAAACAAAAAACAACGACCTTTACCGAAGTTGGTACTGAAAAAATTGAAAAAATGCTCGAACAAGCTGGGCATCTTAAAGGTGAGAGTCTTTATGACATAGAAAATGTCGCTATCGTTCATCATGTCAATAATGCTCTAAAAGCTCATAAACTGTTTGCTCGTGATAAAGATTACATTGTTCGCAATGATGAAATCGTTATTATTGACGAATTTACAGGGCGAATGATGCCTGGGCGGCGTTATTCTGAAGGACTTCATCAAGCGTTAGAAGCTAAAGAGCATGTTGCTATTCAACCAGAAAACCAGACACTTGCTTCCATCACTTTCCAAAATTACTTCCGTATGTATAGAAAATTATCTGGCATGACTGGAACTGCAACAACAGAAGCCGAAGAATTCAGAAATATTTATGGTCTTGACGTTGTCGAAGTCCCTACCAATTTGCCAATACAACGTATTGATGAAGATGATGAGATTTATCGAACAGCAGAAGAGAAATATCGGGCAATTGTGCGTGATATCCGTCAAGCACACGAAAAAGAACAGCCTATTCTTGTTGGAACAACCTCTATTGAAAAATCAGAACAATTGGCAGAGCGTTTGCGAAAAGAAGGCATTACCGATTTTAGAGTCTTAAATGCTCGCTATCACGAACAAGAAGCATATATCATTGCGCAAGCAGGAGTTCCTAGAGCTCTCACTATTGCAACCAACATGGCAGGACGCGGTACGGATATACAGCTTGGTGGTAATGTTGAAATGCGCATCCGACAAGAGTTACAGGATATCCCCGAAGGTCCAGAGCGGACAGCTAAAATTGAAGAAATAAAAAAAGATGTTCAGAAGCTTAAAGAAAAAGCTTTAGCGGCTGGAGGGCTTTACGTTATCGCTACTGAACGTCATGAAAGCCGTCGTATTGATAACCAGCTTCGTGGACGTTCTGGTCGCCAAGGCGATCCTGGTCGCTCAAAATTCTTTCTCTCTCTTCAAGATGATCTTATGCGTATCTTTGGCTCTAACCGTATGGATAGTATGCTGCAAAAACTTGGATTGAAAGAAAATGAAGCTATTATCCATCCATGGATTAATAAAGCCCTTGAAAAAGCGCAAAAAAAGGTCGAAGCACGAAACTTTGAAATTCGTAAAAATCTGCTAAAATATGATGATGTAATGAATGATCAACGCAAGGTTATTTTTGAACAGCGTATGGAGGTTATGAACGCAGATGATTTATCAGAAATGATCCTTGAAATGCGCAATGAAGTCGTAGAGGATCTCGTAGAAGCTTATATTCCATCAGGGACATATTCTGAAAAATGGGATGCAAAAACTCTCGAAGAAGAGCTTCAACAACTCTTTAATCTTGAGCTTCCAGTGGAAGAATGGGCAAAAGAAGATGGAATTGCCGAGGAGCAAATTCTAGAGCGTGTATCAGATGCTGTTACAAAACTTGAAAATGAGCGTACTGAACGATATTCTCCAGAAGTTATGGCTTATTTTCACAAAGCAGTATTGCTCGAAACTATTGACACGTTATGGCGTGAACATCTGATGAGTTTAGACCATTTGCGTTCTGTTGTTGGGTTTCGTGGTTATGCGCAGCGGGATCCGCTCAATGAATATAAGACAGAATCATTTGAACTCTTTCAAAGTATGTTGAAAAATTTGCGCCGAATTGTCACTTCTAAGCTTATGCGCTTTGAAATCATTCAACACCCCACAGAACCGACCATGCCTGAGCAAACTGATGCTGCTTCTTCTGTCTTTAATGATCAAAGTCAAGAAAATGCTCCCACCTTATGGGCACGATCACAAGAAAATAGATTTGTTAATCCACAAGATCGTGACCCTAACGATATAACCACATGGGGAAAAGTTGGACGTAATGAGCGTTGTCCTTGCGGTTCAGAAAAAAAATACAAACACTGTCATGGAGCCTTTGTTTGAAAAGCAAATTATGCAAATGAATAAAAAGCGAAATTATGAGCAAGAATTGCGCACAGCTGGTTTAAGAGTAACACGTCAACGACGAGTTATTCTTGATATTTTGACTGATACAAATGATCATCCTAATGCATTTGAAATTTTTCAGCGTGCAAACAAAATAGATTCGAATATTTCACTCTCAACTGTTTATCGAACCATGAAAATATTAGAAGGAAATGGAACAATTCATCGCCATAGCTTTAGTGGTGGTCCATCTCGTTTTGAGCAAGCAGATGGGCAACATCATGATCATCTCATTGATATAGAAACAGGACAAGTTATCGAGTTTCATTCTGATGTTATTGAAAAGCTGCAAGAGGAAATTGCAAAATCCCTTGGCTATGATATTATTCATCACCGCCTTGAACTTTACGGAAAAAAAAACTCTTAAAAAAGTAATCATATATCATTAGATAAAATACCTCAGGCAAATCAAATTTTATAAAAATTTACCTTTAAAATATAATAGTTTTCATTGGCAAAAAAAAAGAATTGCTTTATTACCCCTCTTTGTATGATGCTATACGGTAATTCATTGCCAATATTATAACAAAAAATCATTGCAACAAAATATTATAAAAATTGTATTATGAAAAATTAGGCCAATATTATCATGGTTTCTTTGCCACAAGATCGTATGAGACAGCTTGAAAAACGCTTTGAAATAATTGAAAGCCAAATGACGACGAATCCAAATGCTGAAACATATGTCAAATTAGCTTCTGAATATGCAGAACTACAACCCGTTATTACCTCTATACGCGCATTAAATGCTCTTTACGAAGAGATTACAGAATTAGAAACGATTATCAACGATAAACAAACAGATATAGAGATGCGTAATCTTGCCCAAGAAGAGCTACCATCGTTATATAAAAAAGTGGAGCAATTTGAAAAAGAACTCCAAATTCTGTTATTGCCTAAAGATGTTGCTGATGAAAAAAACGCTATTGTTGAAATTCGAGCAGGAACGGGTGGCTCAGAAGCAGCACTTTTTTCCGGTGATCTTTTCCGCATGTATGAACGTTATGCCCATGCTCACCATTGGAAAGTAGAAGTTATTTCACTTAGTGAGGGGGAAGTTGGCGGATATAAAGAGATTATTGCTAGCATTTCAGGAAAAGGTGTCTTTTCTAAATTGAAATATGAATCGGGGGTTCATCGTGTGCAACGCATCCCTGAAACAGAGACAGGTGGGCGTATCCATACATCTGCTGCTACCGTTGCTGTGCTTCCAGAAGCTGAAGATATTGATATTGATATTCGTCCTGAAGATATTCGTATCGACACAATGCGTGCATCCGGAGCAGGAGGACAGCATGTTAATACAACGGATTCAGCTGTTCGTATCACGCATATTCCAACAGGAATTATGGTCGTACAAGCAGAAAAATCACAACATCAGAACCGAGCACGAGCCCTTCAAATTTTACGGGCACGCTTATTCGATATCGAACGACAAAAAGCGGAAAGTGAACGTTCAGCTTCTCGTAAAAGCCAAGTTGGTTCTGGTGATCGCTCAGAACGTATTCGTACCTATAATTTTCCACAAGGACGTGTCACGGATCACCGTATTAATTTAACCTTGTATAAGCTTGATCGCATTCTAGAGGGAGATCTTGATGAACTTCTTCATGCACTCATCTCAGATCATCAAACAACACTGCTAATGGAAATGGATAATAATTGAGCAAATATTCTTTCAAGAATGTTATCCAACAAATGCAAGAAAAATTGCGCACGAAAGGGATTGCTGAAGCCGATCTCGATGCGAAAATACTCGTTGAATGGATAACAGGAATAAATGCTGCTGAAAGAATTTCTAAACCAGATATGCATCTATCTTCTGAGCATATTATACAAATAGAACAGGCTTTACAACGGCGTATTGCAGGCGAACCCGTTTACCGTATTATAGGAGTACGAGAATTTTATGGTATATCTTTTACATTGTCTCAAGAGACGTTAGAACCTCGTCCTGATACAGAAACGCTGATAGATCTTGTTCTCCCTTTTCTCCAAAAACAGGTCGAAAATTCGAGAAGAACAACATTCCTTGATATGGGAACAGGAAGTGGCGCCATTGCTATTGCACTCCTTAAACAAATTCCCCAATCCTATGCGGTGGCAGTCGATATTTCTGAAGATGCCCTTAAAACAGCGAAAAAAAATGCAAAAAATGCTGAAGTAGCACACCGCTTCACACCTCTTCTTAGCGACTGGTTTGATTCTGTCACAGATCGCTTTGATTTTATTGTTTCCAATCCACCTTATATTCCCGCAAAAGATATCAAAAAACTTGCAAAAGAAGTGCGCTTACATGACCCATTGCGCGCTCTGATAGGAGGGGAAGATGGACTTGATTTTTATCGAAAACTCGCCCATGAAGCAGCCAATTACTTAAAAGAAAACGGCTATGTCGCTGTTGAAATTGGTTTCTCTCAAGAAAATGAAGCCTGCAATTTGTTTGAAAAAAATGGTTTTCAATGTTTAGAAGTGCGCAAAGATCTAAGTGGAATACCCCGCGCACTTCTATTTGCATGCAAACATTAAAATTCCCAATCATCATCCGTAGTAGCAACAGCCTTGCCAATGACATAAGAAGAACCTGCTCCTGAAAAAAAGTCATGATTTTCGTCAGAGTTTGGTGATAAAGCCGCCAAAATAGCGGGATTAACACGACAAACCTCAGGGGGGAAAAGAGCTTCAAAACCTAAATTCATTAAAGCCTTGTTAGCATTATAATGAAGAAAAATTTTAACATCTTCTGTCAATCCAAGCGCATCATAAAGATCTTCAGTATATTTGCACTCGATGTTATAAAGATCAAAGAGCAGGTTAAAAGCAAAATCTTTAATTTCTTGTCTTTTGGCTTCATCAAGCTTTGCAAAGCCCAATTGGAATTTATAACCTATATAATAACCATGGACTGCTTCATCACGAATGATTAGTCGAATGAGGTCTGCTGTATTGGTCAACTTAGCGCGACTGGCCCAATACATGGGCAAATAAAAACCAGAATAAAATAAAAAGCTTTCCAGCAAAGTCGAAGCAATTTTTTTCTTAAGTGGATCATTTGCTTCATAACGCTCAAGTACTAATCTAGCCTTTTTCTGCAAATGAATATTTTCTTCTGACCATCTAAACGCATCATCAACTTCTACCGTCGAACAAAGGGTTGAAAAAATAGAGGAATAAGAACGTGCATGAACAGCTTCCATAAAAGCAATATTCGTCAAAACTGCCTCCTCATGCTCCGTTATCGCATCAGCCAGAAGCGAAATGGCTCCTACAGTGTTTTGAATTGTATCGAGAAGCGTTAGTCCTGTAAAAACACGAATCGTTAGCTTACGTTCTTCATCCGTTAAGCTTGACCATGAAGGAATGTCATTGGAAAGTGGAACCTTCTCAGGTAACCAAAAATTCCCAGTTAAGCGGTTCCATACTTCAAGATCTTTCTCATCATGTAATCTATTCCAATTAACAGCGCACACAACAGGATTTTTGGTTGTAATCTTTGTCATATGATGATCTCCTATAAACTGCACGAAACACAGCCATCAACTTCTGTTCCACTTAATGCTACTTGCCGTAATCGTACATAGTAAATACTCTTGATTCCCTTTTTCCAAGCATAAATTTGTGCGCGGTTAATATCACGTGTGGTCGCTGTATCAGGAAAAAATAATGTTAATGAAAGACCTTGATCAACATGCTGTGTTGCAGCAGCATAGGTATCTATAATTTTTTCAGGACCAATCTCATAAGCATCTTGGTAAAAATTCAAATTCGTATTATCCATATAAGGAGCAGGATAATAAACGCGCCCAATTTTTCCCTCTTTGCGAATTTCAATTTTTGAAGCAATTGGATGAATGGAAGAAGTGGCATGATTAATATAGGAAATAGATCCCGTAGGTGGAACTGCCTGCAAATTGCGGTTATAAAGCCCATACTCAATAACTAATTTTTTGAGTTCCTGCCAATCCTTTTGATCTGGAATAACAATATTATTCCGTGCAAAAAGCTCTTGCACAAGTGGAAATTGCGGTTTCCATTCTTTTTCAATATATTTTTCGAAAAAACGTCCATCTGCATAAGCTGATTTTTCAAACCCTGCAAACATTTCTTGACGTTCGTGCGCAATTAAATTGGAAGCCCGTATGGCGTGATATGTCACAATATAAAAATAGATATTGGTAAAATCAATCGCTTCTGGAGACCCATAATAGATCTGCTCACGCGCTAGAAACCCATGCAAATTCATTTGTCCCAAACCAATCGCATGACTTTCAGCATTGCCTTTCGCAATGGAAGGCACACAAGCAATATTGCTCATATCCGAAACAGCAGTCAGAGCACGAACAGCAGATTCCACGGTCTGTCCAAAATCAGGACTTTCCATTGCTTTGGCAATATTCATGGATCCAAGATTACAGGATATATCACTTCCAATCGTGCGATAAGTTAAATCTGTCTCCAGTTCACTCGCCTCACTCACCTGCAAAATTTCTGAACATAAATTGCTCATACTTATGCGCCCAGCTATCGGATTCGATCGATTAGCAGTATCCTCAAATAAAATATAGGGATAACCCGACTCGAATTGAATTTCCGCTAATGTCTGGAAAAAAACGCGTGCACTTATTTTCTTTTTACGAATCTTTGCATTATCAACAAAAGAACGATAATGCTCCGTTAAAGAAATATCGCTAAAGGGCTTACCTGTCACACGCTCGATGTCATACGATGAGAAGAGATACATATCCTCATTATTCCGTGCAAGCTCAAAAGTAATATCAGGAATAACGACACCAAGCGAAAGCGTTTTGATTCTAACTTTTTCATCAGCATTTTCACGCTTTGTATCCAAAAACTTCATAATATCTAAATGATGAGCATGCAAATAAACAGCTCCAGCCCCCTGTCGTGCCCCAAGCTGATTGGCGTAAGAAAAAGAATCTTCCAAGAGTTTCATCACCGGTAAAACACCTGAGGACTGATTTTCTATTTGCTTAATTGGCGCCCCAGCTTCCCGCAAATTCGTTAAACAAAGCGCTACACCTCCACCACGTTTTGAAAGCTGCAAAGCCGAATTAACCGAACGACCTATCGATTCCATATTATCTTCAACACGTAGCAAAAAACACGAAACCAATTCACCTCGTTGTTTTTTCCCAGCATTTAAAAATGTCGGTGTTGCCGGTTGAAAACGTCCTGTAATAATTTCATCCACAAAACTTTCAGCAAGAGCTTTATTCCCTTGTGCCAAATATAAAGCTACAAGACAGACACGATCTTCATAACGTTCAAGATAACGTTTTCCATCAAAAGTCTTCAGTGTATAGCTGGTATAATACTTAAATGCGCCTAAAAAGGTAGGAAAACGAAACTTAAATGCGTAAGCACGTTTAAAAAGCTTTTTAATAAAAGAAAAATCATAAAGCTCAAATAAAGCTTTTTCATAATAACCTTCTTCTATTAAGTAATCTATTTTTTCCTTCAGGTTATGAAAAAAAACTGTATTTTGATTAACATGCTGAAGAAAATATTGCCGCGCAGCAAGCCGATCCATATCAAATTGAATATGACCATTTTCATCATAAAGATTAAGCATTGCATTCAACGCATGATAATCAGTAATCTGATCCGATTTCTGCGATTGTCCTATGCTAATTGTTTCCAAAATCTTTCCAATCCCTTTTTTACATAAATAACGTCTTCATCAGTTCCACGCAGCTCAAAACGATAAAGGCAAGGTACACAACATTTTTCAGCAATAATTTTACTTGCTAAATTATAATAGCGACCAAAATTACGATTCCCACCGCCAATAACACCACAAATTAATTTTCGGTTCTCAGCTTCATTAAGAAACTGGACAACGGCTTTCGGCACGGCCCCTCTTCCTTCACCATCTGCATATGTAGGAACAACCAATACATAAGGTTCACCAACCAATGCAGAAGGCTTTCTTTTATCAATTTTGAAGAGTCGTTGACCAAGCTGCGAGACAAAATGTTCTGTATTACCCGTTGCACTCGAATAATAAACAATAAGCCCCATTAAGCACAAAGACCACTAATCATATCTGGTCTAAAACCAGACCAATGATTTTCACCACAAACAACGACAGGAACCTGACGATACCCCAGAGATTGAACAAAACTGTATGCTTGTTCATCACAGGAAATATCAACAACACGATAATGAATGCCTTTTGCATCAAAAGCGCGGCGTGTAGCATCACATTGGACACAAGATGGTTTGCTATAAATAGTGATCGACATTTTCTTCAACTTTCACAATTCCAAACAATCAACCCTGAAAGGTCAATCTAATAATTTTATAGGTACTCAAGAATAACAAAAAACAGAAATTGTACGCAAAACATGTGATTATTTTCAAATAATACACAGCTTCCTGAACATAACAGAATTCCTCATCAAATAACTTCAAAAACTATGATGAGAATAAGCGATTATTCTACAACTTAAATGGCAAAGCCCCCTAGTTATAAAACAATCTTTTGCTTGCATTACAATTCCCTCCTGCTGTCTAAAAAACTAATGTTCTAAACTACCGTTTTTCAAGAGCTCTGTTTGCTCTTTTACGGCAAAAATCAATTACAAAAACGAAAGGAAATCCCTCCAAAAGAGACCCTTCAGTAAAAATACTGCTATACCTTTGGCCAATAAACTCTTTACAATAATGGAAATAACTTAGATACCAAACGAAACACACTAACACCCTCTCTTGTGCTTATTTAGAATCACCAATCATTTTGATACTATATATAGTATATACTCTCTCTCTTTCGTCAAGGTGAATTCAATTATTATTTTTAATTTTCCACGATCTTCCCACTAAAATTTTCAGTACTCAAAACTATGTAATAATATAACATTTTGTTGACAAACGTTATATTATTACATAGTTTCCAAAATAATAAGCAACGATGGTAAAAAATATGGATCTGCACTTCAATAAGACAACATTAGGCTATAGGAATAGAATAGCAATAAAGAACTTTTCAGCAAAATTAAAAGCTGGTTCATTGGTTGCAATAACAGGTGATAATGGCGCTGGAAAATCGACACTGCTAAAAGCTATCGCCGGATTGATTAAACCTCTTAAAGGAAAAATTACAAAACCAAAAAAAAGCTGCATTGCTTATCTTGCTCAGCAATGTAATATAGATCAAACATTTCCAATTGATGTGAAAACGCTTGTAAAAACAGGACTGTGGTCTTTTTGTGGATTATGGAAGAATCAGCGCCCTTATGATTCTAAGATTCAAAATGCTCTTAAAATGGTTGGGCTTACAGAACTCGCATCCCGTTCGCTTGAAACATTATCAGGCGGGCAATTGCAACGCGCTCTTTTTGCACGTATCATTATACAAGATGCCAATATTATTTTACTTGATGAACCTTTCAATGGTGTAGATCATAATACCCAAAAAGACCTTCTTGCACTGATCACATACTGGCAACAGCAAGGACGCACAATTCTCACAGCACTCCATAATCCTCTCATCGTGCAAGAATTTTTCCCCCAAATGATTCAAATTGATCAACAAAACGCCTTTTATGGAGAAACAACACAGTTTTTAAACAACACCATTCATCACGTTATGCCACCTCTCACATCCAATTCTTTCCCTATTAGCGCACAAAAACAAAATCTTCCCATCAATGATCCTCTCTTTCTTACTTAGGTATAAGACGTGTATGCATTTTTTCTTGCCCCCTTTGTTGATTTCCAATTTATGCAAAACGCCCTTATCGGTTCTATTTTTCTGTCTATTAGCGCTTGTCCTGTTGGTGTGTTTTTGATGCTCCGTGGAATGAGCTTGACAGGAGATGCTATTTCTCATGCCATTCTTCCTGGTGTTGCAACTGCTTTTCTGATTTGTGGTTTTTCCCTCATATCTATGACACTTGGTGGCATCTTCGCTGGTCTTATTGTTGCTTTAGCAACCATTTTGATTTCACGAAACAGCTTTCAGAAAGAAGATGCATCCATGACCGTCTTTTATCTTATTGCACTCGCGGCAGGTGTTATTATTATCTCACTGAAAGACTCAACAATTGAGCTGCTTCATCTCTTATTCGGATCGGTTCTTGCACTTGATGCACAAGCCCTTTGGTTAATCGCTACTATAATGCTGATTACACTATGCAGCCTTTGTATTTTTTGGCGTGCACTCGTTTTAGAAAGCTTTGACCCCCTCTTTTTTAAATCACTCTCTCCATTGAGTAAATATATTCATATTTCATTGCTTGGACTTGTGGTGTTGAATCTGGTTGGAGGCTTTCAATCACTAGGAACATTACTTTCCGTTGGTATTATGATGATTCCAGCCATTACAGCCCGTTTTTGGTTTTCACGGCTAGTCCCTATTTGCGCGCTTTCCACTCTTTTTGGAATCATTTCTAGCGTATGTGGTCTCCTGCTTTCTTTTCATCTTTCACTTCCCTCCGGCCCTGCTATCATCATTGCCGCAGGATTTATTTATCTCGTTTCCTGTTTGATAAGTCCACGTGGCTTTATTGTAACATGGTTTCCCCACCTCTTTTATACCTCCTCACTTTAAGGAAAAAAATGTGCCTAAGTTTGCTCAAAAATTTGTTATTCTTGGAGCCTTATTGCTTGCCCTTTCTCCATTTTCTGCTTCTGCACACAATAAAATCAAAGTTGTTGCGAGCTTTTCTATTCTCGCAGATCTCGTAAAAAATGTAGGAGACCACCATATCTCTATGACTACTTTTGTAGGTCCAAATGCGAATACCCACACTTATGAACCTACCCCCCATGATGCTCAAGCGCTTAGAAATGCTCAAATTATTTTCATCAACGGGCTTCATTTAGAAGGATTCATTGATCGCCTCATTACAGCAAGCGGTACAAAAGCACTTCTTGTCGAAGTTAGCGCTAACATTCCCTCTCTCAAAATGAAAAATCAAGAACATAATGCCCATCACCACCATAGCGTTATTGATCCACACGCTTGGCAAACAATTCCCAATGTCAAAATCTATGTGAAAAATATCGCTGCTGCTTTTTGTAAAATCGATCCACAATCCTGCACCAGCTACAAAAAAAATGCCGAAACCTACATCCAAAAACTTAAAATAGCACAAGATACCCTGAAAACAAAAATTTCTACCATTCCTAAAGATAAACGTATCATTATCACATCTCATGATGCCTTTGGCTATTTTGCCAAGGAATATGGTTTTACTATCCTTGCCCCTCAAAGTGCTTCAACAGAAACTGAAGCAACCGCAGCCGATGTTGCTAAACTTATAAAACAAATTAAAGCGAATAAAGCAACTGCCCTATTCGTTGAAAATATCTCTAATCCCCGTCTCATAAAACAGATTGCAAAAGAAACAGGTTTAACAATTGGTGGAACACTTTATTCTGATGCATTGTCAAACAAAAATGGCCCTGCAGCAACTTATCTCGATATGATGGAACACAATGTGAATACCATCATTGATGCTATCACAAAACATTAAGATCTTCTATAAAAGAGATAAAAAAGAGTTCATAAAATCGTAGGTCTATGATTATGTTACTAATGATGCTCCAACAGCTATAATTGATAACATTGATATGAAATAAAGTTACTTTTACAGAGAAATTTATACTCTATAGATTCTAAGATAGATAAAGTAAGTGGATTTATTGCCTCATGGTGCCCAAACTGTCAGCAGTAGCATTCTATTTTTCAATGCTTCTTTTACAATAACTCTCGACACTTGAAACGATTCATAAGAAGAATTTGGTGTCTTTTTCTTAAAGTATTTTTATCTATCCAACTTCATTTATAACATGCAAGTAGAATTAGTGTATGAATAAAAACCACTTGAAGAAAAAATGCCTCTTATGAAGAGTCTCAACACAATAATTGTTGCAATGTTGGAGACTGAAAGAGAGTATGATGATGGCCCCAGCTTGCATTTTTATAAGCATAAAGATGGCGATACACAATGGATTTTATGTTATACTACTTATAAACGACTGCGTGAATAAATAGTTGGAACAACCTTGCAAGATATTTTTTAAAAAAAGTGCGTAAATTGGCAACCCAATAGCCTTCTGTTTAGGTATTCTGTTTTGTATGAGAGATGCAATTCTATTCAAAGAACGTAAAAAAATGTGTTCGGCAATGCTTAATCGCCATTATGTAAGAGACACTGGCTCAGATGTTTTTGAAAATTGCAATACTAAATTAAAAGATGATGCTAAAGACAGAATCTATTTTTTATCTTGATGCTTTCATATTCCCCCCCCTAAATTAAGCTGTCTCCTCATTTTAAAAATTACACAAGCAGATAAGCTTATTCTACTCTGGCATACAAAACTGAATACAGCACTGAACCGTCTTCATATTTGTCTCAAACATACTGCTGTATAAAGTTTAGGTTGATTTATAAGCAACAAAAAGCACGCGCTTTATAAGAAAGTAATATCATAAAACCATTAATAGACTGGTAATATATTGAAAAAATATACCAGCTTTTATAAAATGCTTTGTAAAACAATAATATAACTGTCTTTGTCTCTGCTGATTCTTATAGGTGTTCGCATCGATCCCTTATGCTATATTCATAAAGATCTGTTTGAGGATGATCTATAGGCAATTTTTAACTCAAGAATATAGAAAAGATCGATGAGATGTTACAGATGTGTTTCATCTGCTTTTATCGTTAAAAGTAATGAAAATTCTAAAACAAGCACGCCTTCTATCTCTCAGTGATTTTTTTGCAACTTATCAGATACCCTCGCTGAGAATTGCATAGTGATTTACATGAGAAAAAAATAAACTTGCAGCATGCGCGCATAGGTTTCTCTCTAATTTATGTGATTGGTAGAAAAAACAAATGCTTCTTATAGGAGCTCTGAAACCATTTTAGATCATATGGCCAGCGGTAAAATAGAATGCGCCTATTTTCGTACAGACTATTTAAAACAGCGTCGTATTTTGTGGATCAAGTAGACTTCTTATGTTAGGGGTCAAAGCCAAGATATGGGGCGCATCCTCCCTTATCTGTGACTCATTTTTTCTCTCTATTTCTCTCATTTACTTTTATAATACACATAAATTATTACATCAAGAAACATATTATAATATGTTTTTTTTATAACAAAATTATAAATGAGTAAAAATATGGTTAATAAAGATTTATTCTATATTGATATTTTTTTATAATGAAAATGATGTTTGAAAATTATATTCTTCTTACAGACCGTGAAAATGCAAAATTTCTTCATATAAATGTTTTGACATTCTCAGCGCCATGGGACAATGGATCATTACCAAAACTGTTAAAATTTTGTTTTTAATCCCATCGGTTACAACCTGAGTTTGTAAATGTAATCGAGAAAGTCAAAACACAACATTATCATGACGCAGCATAAAAGAGAGTCGTGTCACATCAAGTAATGCTTACTTATTATTTGTGCGCTTTCCTGTGTTTTTATTAAAAGTATGAAAATTCTGATGAGCAACTGTGAAACTTAGTTTTTGACCATAGTCTTGTGTCAAGCGTTCTTTTATTTCAATCGTAAAGATGATACCATTCCAACGCGTTAAAACATGGCAACCTGTTCCAATAAGCTTGATAAGCTCAATTTTTGTGTGAAAGACAGGCCCTTTATCTGGATGTTGTCCCAATAAGATTATTTCAGGTCTGAATGCCAAAAGATCAGTTTCTTCGCCATAAGAAAATGAATGCCCTAAATGTTGTTCTAAGACATGGCGATCAAGAAAATTCATAGGAGGAGAACCAATAAAATCAGCAACAAATGTTGTTGCTGGAGTATCGTAAATTTCCATTGGTGTTCCAATTTGCTCGATAGCTCCTTTATTCAAAACGACTATTCTATCAGCTAATGTCATAGCTTCTAGTTGATCATGGGTAACATAGAGGCTCGTTGTTCCTAATGAACGCTGTAGTGTTTTTATTTCAATACACATTTGCGCCCGTAATTTTGCATCAAGATTTGAAAGAGGTTCATCAAAGAGAAAAACACGGGGTTGACGTACAATCACACGCCCCATTGCAACACGCTGACGTTGTCCTCCTGATAATTGTCGTGGTTTACGATCAAGAAATGGTTCTATCTCCAAAAGCTTTGCAGCATGTGCGATACGTTTTTTAATTTCTTCTTTAGGAGTTTTACGATTTTTAAGACCATATTCTAAGTTTCCACGAACTGTCATATGGGGATAAAGGGCATAATTTTGAAAAACCATAGCGATATCACGATCAGCTGGTTCACGATCATTGATACATTCGTTATCAATGCATAATTCACCTGAAGTAACTTGTTCAAGTCCTGCTATAATACGTAATAAGGTCGATTTTCCGCACCCTGAAGGACCGACAAGAACAAGAAGTTCTTTATCGGCAACAGTTAAATTTAAATCATCAATGACCAGAATGCCGTTGTCATACTGTTTTTTTATATTTGATAACTGGATTATGGCCACAATTACTTCTCCGTTTCAATAAGGCCTTTGATAAAAAGCCGCTGCATGAAGATAACAACAAGAACAGGGGGAACCATGGCAACAACCGATACTGCCATGAGTATATTCCATTGAGGATCATGTTGAAGTGATTCGACAATAAGCTGTTTTAAAATAATAAGGATCGTTTGATGATTTTGATCCGTTGTGATGATAAGAGGCCAGAGATATTGTATCCATCCATAAATGAACATAATGATAAATAAAGCAGCGATATTGCTTTTACTAAGAGGAAGAAGAATATCCTTAAAAAATTTAACTGGACCTGCACCATCAACACGTGCCGCCTCTAAGAGTTCATCTGGAACAGTCAAAAAAAACTGGCGAAATAAAAATGTAGCGGTTGCAGATGCAATAAGTGGAATAATCATTCCACTATAGGTGTTAACCATCCCCAATTTCGCAACAATCTCATAGGTTGGAAGAATACGAACTTCGACAGGGAGCATCAATGTAACAAAAATAAGAACAAAAGCAGTTTTTCGGAAGGGAAAGCGCATGTAAATAATTGCATAAGCAGACAAAAGTGAAATAATAATTTTTCCAACGCTAATCCCAAGAGCCATAATGAATGAATTCATTAAGAGTGGCCAGAGGTTGGGCAAACCCAGCTGTGCAAGGCCATCACCAAAGATTGTTTTATAATTTTCCAGAGCATATTTCCCAGGCAAAAGAGGAAGTGTTCCTGAGTTAAATGCTGCTGAACTATGAGTTGATGCAATGATAGCAACATAAACTGGAAAGCAAATAATGATAATACCAACAATAAGAGTAATATGGGTTAGAAATTTCAAAACAGGGCGATTTTCAACCATAATTTGTTTCCTAATATTGTACACGGCGCTCAATCCAGCGAAACTGGATAAACGTTAAGACAATAACCATCAACATCAATATTGTTGATTGTGCTGCTGATGCACCGATTATTTGATTTCTAAAGCCATCGTCATATACTTTATAGACGAGGATGCTCGTTGCACGCGCAGGACCTCCAGAAGTTGTATTATCAATAATACCAAAAGTATCAAACATAACATAATTGACATTGACAATAAGAAGGAAAAACGTCGTTGGTGAAATTTGCGGGAAAACCACTGTCCAAAATCGTTTAAAGGGACCAGCACCATCAATGGCGGCTGCTTCTATTTGAGAACGCGGAACAGACTGAAGACCTGTAAGAAAAAAGAGAAAATTGTAAGAAATTTGTTTCCAACTAGCCGCAATGACAATAAGAATCATTGCTTGAGTGCCATTAATACGATAATTCCATAGCACCCCTATTTTCTCGAGAAAAAAAGGGATAATTCCGATGGTGGGATGAAAGATAAACAGCCACAATATACCTGCCAATACTGGAGCAACAGCATAGGGCCAGAGCAAAAGCATTGTATAAGCCTTTTTTGCACGGATGACACGATCAACACAGACAGCTAAGAGAAGTGATATTGTCATTGAAGCGACAGTAACTGAGATGGAAAATACTGCGGTTGTAAGAAGCGATTGCCGATATGTAGGATCAGAAAGAACGGTTAGATAATTCTCAAAACCAATAAAGGTTGTTGTAAAGCCAAAAGGGTCTTCACGCTCAAAAGATGATTTTATTGCTTGAGCAGCAGGCCAAAAGAAAAACAAAAAAGTCACAAGAAGCTGAGGAAAAAGCAGTCCGTAAGAAAGTAGACTATTTTTAAAATATGCATGTTTTTCTTGCATTCGTAGGGCTCTTTAAATGTAGAGACTTTAAAAAAGTAAACAAAAAGGACTCAACCGTTTTTGTTGAGTCTTTAATGTTTAACAATAAAACGAAATTAATGATTAGATCTTTCAAATTCACGCAAGAGTTTATTTCCACGTTCAACGGTCTCATCTAAACCATCTTTCGGCGTTTTTGAACCACTAAGAACAGCTTCCAACTCTTGATCAAGAATGGCACGAATTTGTGGTAAATTACCAAATCTTATCCCTTTTGAGTTAACTGTTGGTGGATTAAGATTAATCTGTTTGATAGCTATATCCGCACCTGGCGTTTTTTCATAGAAATGTTGTTTTTTGCTCAATTCATAAGTCGCTTTTGTGGTTGGGAGATAACCTGTTTCCTGATGCCACTTTGCTTGATTTTCTGTTTTTGAAAGAAATTTAAGAAAAGCGGCTGCCCCTGCATATTCCTTTGGAGTATGGCCCTTAAACGCCCAAATAGAAGCTCCCCCAATAACTGAATTTTGTGGTGCTCCTTCTGTATCCTTATAGTACGGTAGCATACCAACCCCCACATTAAACTGAGCTTCAGAAACAATCCCAGCATGTGATCCTGAAGATTGCATAAAAATTGCACAATTTTGTGCCATAAACATTGGTGTTGAATCTAATGCACCTGCTGGACCACCATAACGGAAAATACCTTGATCAGACCACTTTTTCAGGTCAGCCCACATACGCACTTGTAAAGGTCCATTAAATGTAAGTTCTGAATCAAGTCCTTTAAAGCCATTTTCCTTCGTTCCAAAAGGAACATTATGCAACGCTGAAAAATTTTCTATACCAATCCATTGAGCGGCATAAGCCATTGTAAAACCACAATTTGCCGCTTTAGTCTCAAGAATTTTCTTGGAAAAGTTTTCTATATCTTGCCACGTTCTAGGAGGCTGTTCTGGATCAAGCCCTGCTTTTTTAAAGATATCTTTGTTATAATAAAGGATGGGTGTTGAAATATTAAATGGCATAGAGACGATACGTCCCTGTTCATCGGAGTAATAACCACTAATAACAGGGAAATAATCTGTAGGATCAAATTCTTGTTTTGTATCAGCCATAAGTTGATAAAATGGGTAGATTGCGCCTTTTGCAGCCATCATAGTTCCAGTACCAACGTCATAAATTTGAGCAAGTACTGGCTGTTTCTTTCCACGAAATGCTGCAATGAGTGAAATCAATCCCTCTTCATATTCACCGCGAAATGAAGAAACAACTTTATACTCAGATTGACTTGCATTAAAATCGTTAATGAGACTTTCAGTTTGCTTTCCTAATTCACCACTCATAGAATGCCAAAAGCTGATTTTTGTCTGTGCAAAACTTTCTGTCATCCCCGCTGTGGACATTATGATAGCAACCGTGGCCGCTATGGAAAGATAAAAACGACTCATGCTTCACCCTTTCTGAAGTGATGGAATACAAACTACCCCCTAAATTTATAGTATTACACATGAACATGCTATGACAGTTTTATTTCAGAAACATATTCTCTCATTTAAACAGGAACCACCTAAAGGTCAAATGAATTTATTTAAATTTATTTATTTTCTTTTATAAGCTTTCTTATATATTCACGAAATACGCGTTTGTAACTATCTGAAAAAAGTGAGATGGCTTAAATAAGCAAAGCCACTTGGTAAAAAGATATGGATCGTAAATATCATTCAATGACTATTTTAATATCTGGATTTACTTTTTTAAAAAGAATTGTTTATTCTTTTATTATTTGTCTTATAACTTTCGGCTTATAACTTTAACACGATGTTGCTACTGAATTTAAAGAAGAGACAAATAGAATTTTTTTAAAATTAAGAAAATCATTTTGAAGCGCTTAATAGTCTCTTTCCCTGTAACAAGATCACACCCCTCATGCAAAACAAAATGACACTGTATGACCAATTTCCATGCTGTTAAAAAATCTTTCAATACATCTACATTTCATGATAGAACCTGTAAAATAAGACATAAAGCCTCTCCATTAAAGTATATAAGACTTTTTGTATGCCATCATTTTTACACTTCATAAAAGTGCAAAACGACATCATCATATGAGACCCTAATGCTTAATAAGCCTTGCATTTGAAATACGTTAAATGAATATTTTTATTCTTTTCTCAATTATTTTTTATCCACACACCAACCCTACTTGTAATGTTCAAACAAATGATTTTGATTGATTCATTGTAAAAATATTTGAAATAAGAGAATCTTACGTATTAAGGTCTCTTACTCACATGAGTAAAATATTAATTATCATTATAAATCAATGTATTATTGTTATATATTAGATAATTTTTCTTCTTTCATTACGCTAACTTTATGAAGATATATAGTTCCTTTTGTGTTGATGTATTTTTACCTTTGTGCACACAATTGCAATGCGAGATCAGGTTGATCTGTCGTAATATAATGTACAGGCATATCAAGCCAATATGATAACCGAGCTTTTCCATTAATTGTCCATACCCCTACAGTAAAACCAGCCTCAAGAGCTGATTCAATAAAGTTCTGTGAAACAATAGAGCCATCTAAACTTAGGTCAGAATAACCTAATTGCTTCCATTCAGAAAAATGACGGTACATATCACCTTCAAAATTATCAACACATGGACCAGATGGTATTCCTGCTTCAATAAAAGGACGAAGGATAAAAGGATCAAAACTAATTGCAGAAACCCGTTCTGATAAATTTCGGCTTTTTATTAGCGCAAGCGCTTTTTGGGATAATATTGTTTCGCGCTCCACTTCACCGCATGTCTTGATTTCAAGATGCAATGCAACATTCGTTGGTGCTAAAAGATCAAGCACTTCTTCTAATAAGGGAGGTGCTTCTTGGCTTCCTTTTACGCAGAGTTGTTTGCGTGTTTCATTATCAATGTCATGAATATACCCCTTTTTTCCAACCAATTGGTCTAGACGGAAGTCGTGAAAGACAACCACTTCACCGCTTTTTAGCAAATGAACGTCGCATTCAACTTCATCAACACCTAACGCTATAGCATTATTAAATGCCGAAAGGGTATTTTCAGGATAAAGATGAGCTCCTCCACGGTGTGCAACAATTTTTTTCTCAGACATGCAAAATCCCACACTTCTCAATTTTAAACGATATTGACGTACAGATTGTCAGATAAAGGCTTATATCATATGAAAATACACAATCATTTTTAAATGATTTTTTCTACACTTCTCGAATATCAAACCCTCAGTCATATTTTATTCTTAAAAAACTTATCCTTCATTTTAATTATTCCCATTCAATAGTACTAGGAGGTTTTGAGGTTACATCATATACAACACGATTAATCCCTCTAACTTCGTTAATAATACGTGCTGCTGTCTTACTTAAAAACGCCATATCATAGGGATAAAAATCAGCAGTCATTCCATCTACAGATGTGACGGCGCGAAGAGCACAAACAAATTCATAAGTGCGATCATCCCCCATCACGCCAACAGTTTGAACAGGAAGAAGAACAGCAAAAGCTTGCCAAATTTCGTCATAAAGACCAGCTTTATGGATTTCCTCAAGGTAGATAGCATCTGCTTCACGTAAAATTTCTAATTTTTCACGGGTCACAGTACCTGGACAGCGAATTGCAAGACCAGGACCTGGAAAAGGATGGCGACCAATAAACTGCTCCGGTAATCCTAACTCTCGCCCTAGCAAGCGAACCTCATCCTTAAAGAGCTCACGCAACGGTTCTACAAGTTTCATATTCATCTGTTCTGGTAGCCCCCCCACATTATGATGGCTTTTAATGGTTACCGTTTCACCAATAGCAGACACACTCTCAATAACATCTGGATAAAGTGTTCCTTGTGCTAAAAACTCTGCACCTCCTATTTTTTTAGTTTCTTCTTCGAAAACTTCAATAAAAAGGCGACCAATCGTTTTGCGCTTTTTTTCTGGATCTGTCTCACCTTCTAAAGCATTAAGAAATATATCGGCAGCATTAACGTGAATAAGCTCTATATTATAATGATCACGAAAGAGCGTGAGAACTTCTTCAGCTTCATTCTTGCGCATCAGCCCATGGTCTACCAAAATGCATGTCAGTTGATCTCCTATGGCTTCATGAAGGAGTACCGCTACAACAGATGAATCCACTCCCCCTGAAAGACCACAAATCACACGACTTTTCCCAACTTTTTGTCGTATCGTAGCAATTGCCTGCTCACGATAAGAAGCCATTGACCAATTGCCTTTAATAGCAGAGATCTTATGAACAAAATTTTGCAAAAGTTTTGTACCATCCGGTGTATGGATAACTTCAGGATGAAACTGTACCGCATAAAAATATCTTTTCTCATCAGCAATAGCCGCATAGGGAGCTCCTTTTGAGGTTCCTATGACACGAAAACCTTCTGGTAAAGCTGCCACACGGTCACCATGGCTCATCCATACTTGATAACGAGAACCTTTTTCCCACACTCCATCAAAAAGGGCACTCTCTTCTTGAACTTCCAAAAAAGCACGCCCAAATTCACGCTCATGTCCAGCTTCAACCTTTCCTCCAAGCTGAACACACATGACTTGTTCACCATAGCAAATGCCCAAAATCGGAACACCCGCCTCAAAAATTTCCATTGGAGCACGCGGAGAGCCCTCATCAATAACGGAATAAGGACTCCCTGATAAAATAATAGCTTTAGGATTTATGCGGCGCACAGCTTCTAAAGCCAATTGAAAAGGAGTAATTTCACAATACACTCCCATTGCTCGTACCCGTCGTGCAATAAGTTGTGTAACTTGTGAACCAAAGTCAATAATAAGAACAGTGTCTGGATGTGATATGCTCATAGAAAACCAATCAACAATTGTAAAAGAAAACTCATGAGAGTTATGATTCAATCTTTCTCTTTTCACAAGCCTGTTTTCTTAAGAAAAAGATTATTCTCGTAAAGTTTATGATAAAAAGTGTAAGAATATGGATCAATGTTTTTTTTGCAACACAGATAAAAAGAACCCATCTGTTTGTGTTGTGGCCGGCGACAAAGTAAGTCCATAATTTGAAAAAACTGGTTGCACAGGAGAAAAACTAAAATGTTTCTGCCAAAGCGCTGGCATATCTATTGGAGAAAAATGAGAATGTTGTTGAAGGAAATGGGAAATTTGTTCCTCATTTTCATCTGTAAAAAGAGAACAGGTAATATAGATTAGGCGCCCATTTGGCTTAAGATAAGCTATCGCTTCATTCAAAATATCCCTCTGTTCTGTTTGGCGTTGTTTCACCTGTACTAATGTTAAACGCCATTTCGCATCTGGACGACGACGCCATGTTCCTGTCCCACTACATGGTGCATCTAGTAGAACTCTATCCATCTGGCCTATTAATGGCTTCAATTCTTCTTTTTGTGCTCGTGTTTGTACATTACGAACACCAGCGCGTCGAAGACGATCAAAAATAGGAGCTAAGCGCGCTTTATCAAAATCATAAGCATAAATTTGCCCACGATTGTTCATATCGGAAGCTAAAGCTAATGTTTTGCCCCCAGCACCTGCACAATAATCTAATACCTGCATTCTCTCTTGCGCTTCCACAAGGTGAGCAACAATTTGAGATCCTAAATCCTGTATTTCAAAGTGTCCTTTTTGAAAAGCTGGTTCCACTTGAACATTGGGATGACGATTAAACTTTTCAATCGGTGCAATTCTTAAAGCTTGCCCAAACCATGGAAAAGATTTAAGTTTGGTTTTTGCTAATTCTTTCAGCACCTTTTCTGGTGTTGCCTTTAGGTTATTTACCCGTAGGTCTAAAGAAGGACGCGTTGCTAACGCAGCCGCTTCAGTGATCCAATTATCACCAAATAAAGGACGCAGATGCGCTTGACACCATTGCGGAATATCACCACGAATATAGTCTGGAGCATCCACTAATTGCTGACCTTGCCACGATTTACGCTGTTTAGCCCCTAATAACTGCGGTGCAAACCGATCTTCTGCCAATTCACCGTCAATTTGCTCCAGCGTCATTTTTTCAGAATCTAATAAGGCACCAAAAACGATATCTCGGATATCATCACTCTCCATACGCCATTGCAAAGAATAACGTCGTCTTAAAACATCATAAACGATTGTACCAATAGCTGCACGATCACCTGCTCCAGCAAAGCGATGAGAAAGACCCCAATCCTTTAAAGCTTCTCCTACTGGGCGATGCTTCACTTCTATCTCTGTGAGAACATCTATTGCTGCTTGCAAACGCCCACCTAATCGCATTCATTTCTCCCATTAAAATAATAAAATTTTAAATCATCTAAAAAAATAATATTATCGCCTTCTTGCCAATGAAACCTTCTCAAAGCCATAAAAAATTTACATTCAATATTAAAATGATCTGATCATACTTTTTTATAAGATCCAATTTAGAGTATTTAAATTTTTCCTTTCATCTTCTGCCCATTCGCTTTTTATCCTTCTACCTCTTATGCTAAAAGATACGTAGCCATCCATAAAGAACTTATTTCCGCCATGCATTACGAAAAAACCAAACTCTTTAATTTATTTGCGTAAAATAAAATTTACGAGGATTGTCTGAACAATAGAAAAAAATCAAATATCTCCCATCTTTATATGGCTATCCTTCTGAAAAAATAGAAAAAATCTTCTCATAAAATTAAACAAGTTCATCTTACGTTCAACAAAAAATTAACTTTTTAGAAAATGCTTGGAACCACTATTTGGCATGACCGTTTTTACTCTAATGGCAACTGCCAGACAATTTTAAAGGAGAAAATAATGACTTATAATAATGGAAAAACAACTTCGTCTAAAAGCCGTCATAATACAATGCCCTCAAACAACGGAAAGAAATCCGTCCAAAGTGATCAGACAAACACTCGCCAACGTGCGTCAAAGACTGGACGGAAGACAACAAAAAGTTAATTCTAATTTTATATAACTTATTTCATATAGTCTTAACAGAAAGAATTAGAGTTTTAACCTCTAATTCTTTCCTTTTTGGGATTATTACACCAAATTACAAACAGAAAAAAGCGCAGTCTCTCTTTCTTGTTCTCGGAAAATTTTATATTTATGCAATATGATATTAGGATCTTGTATCTTTAAACTGGTCCACGATAATTTGGACTCTCTCGTGTGATAGAAACATCATGCGTATGACTTTCATGGAGTCCCGCATTCGTAATACGTACAAACGTTGCTTTTTCACGAAACTCTACGAGATCTTTTGCTCCAACATACCCCATCGAAGCACGAAGTCCACCAGCAAGCTGATGTAGAACTGATGCTATAGGACCTTTATAAGCCACCTGCCCCTCCACACCTTCAGGAACTAACTTAAGTTCATCACGAACATCATCTTGAAAATAGCGATCTGCCGATCCTCGTGCCATAGCACCAACAGATCCCATGCCGCGATAAGCTTTAAAGGATCGTCCTTGATAAAGATAAACTTCGCCAGGACTTTCTTCTGTACCCGCTAAAAGAGAGCCAATCATAGCAGCACAAGCCCCACCTGCTAAGGCTTTAGCAAAATCACCGGAAGCTTTTATCCCCCCATCAGCAATAACGGGAATGCCCGCTTTTTCAGCAACTTCTGCAGCATTCATAATGGCTGCAAGCTGAGGAACACCAACACCTGCAACAATTCGCGTTGTGCAAATAGAACCAGGACCAATCCCAACTTTTATAGCATCCGCACCACTGTCAATCAAAGCCTGTGTTGCTTGAGCAGTCGCCACATTACCAGCAATAATAGCTGGAGAAAACGTCATTTTTTTAATACGCTCAACAGTGTCTAATACACGCTGAGAATGTCCATGTGCAGTATCAATTACTAGAATATCAACGCCTGCATCAATTAATTGTTCAGCCCGCTCAAACCCATCGTTCCCTACACTACTTGCAGCTGCAACACGCAAGCGACCTTGTGAATCTTTGGCAGCGTTTGGATTTAATTTTGCTTTTTCAATATCCTTAACTGTTATCAGTCCGACACAACGATTCTGTTCATCCACAACTAATAATTTTTCAATACGATGATGGTGTAAAAGATACTTCGCTTCATTGAGTTGAACATTTTCACGCACTGTGATTAAATTTTCATGCGTCATTAATTCATAAATTTTTTGTTTGGGATCCGTTGCAAAACGCACATCCCTATTTGTCAAAATGCCAACAAGCCGTCCAGCAGTTTCACCTTTAGCACCATTTTCAACAACCGGAATACCGGAAATACCATGAGAGCGCATCAAAGATTTTGCTTCTTCAAGTGTTGCATCTGGTCCAATGGTGACTGGATTAACAACCATACCAGATTCAAACTTTTTTACTTGGCGAACTTCTTCTGCCTGCTCTGCAGGAGACATATTACGATGAATAACCCCAAGACCACCAGCTTGAGCCATAGCAATTGCCAAACGCGATTCTGTTACCGTATCCATTGCCGCAGAAAGCAATGGCAAATTGAGCTTAATATCCGCTGCAATGCGCGTACTGAGATCCACTTGACTAGGCATAACAAGAGAATGACCGGGTTGTAAAAGTACATCATCAAAAGTCAGTGCCAATGCACCTGTCCCCGTTTCAACAATCTTTGCCATATCAAAATTCCTTTTATAATAAAACACCGCAAGAAGCTTTAAAATACAACTGCGGTTCTCATACATGGTAGATTGGCAAAAAATTATGCCATGCTACAAACAAAATGAAAAGAAAAATAAATATTTTTTTAAGTGTGGTTTATAAAAATTTACAATTGTGATTCAATAGGTAACCAACTTATTATTTTTGCAAATGCGCGACGCCAAAAATTACTTTCTGGCTCATAGTCAATGCTATATTTTTTTTCATTTTCAATAAAATCCCAATAAATACGATTATTATCACCAAGACGCAGATGATAGCTCATTTCCCCTGTGGTTTCTTCAGAAAACAACAAATCTAATCTTGCTGTAATGGGAGCACATTCAAAAAGAATGCCCATTTCTGTATTTAATGATGCTGATCTTGGATCAAAATTTAAAGATCCAATAAAAGCTGTTTTACGATCAATTAAAAAAGCTTTAGCATGTAAACTTGCCTTACTCGATCGAAACAATCGCAACCCATGAGTATTGCCTTCCGCTTTTAATTCATAAAGATTAACACCACTTTTCAACAATGCCTTACGATAAGGTACATAACCACCATGCACTAATGCTACATCAGTAGCAGCTAAAGAATTTGTCAGAATTTTGACATCAACACCCTTTGAAACCAAATTACTAAAATTCTGCGTGCCAACCTTACCAGGAACAAAATAAGGTGACGTAATCTGAACCGTTTTTTTGGCATTTCCAATAACCTTTGAAAGTGCCTTCATAAGCCAATTGCTTGCTTTTTTACGCAATGCTTTTTCTGGAGGGTCAGAAAGAACAACAACTTTGTCTGCTAAAAATAACCGCTTTCCTGTTTGGATAAAACAATTAAAGTTAATGTGCTCTTTGACATAATCTAAATAAACTTTTGCAACCTTGGAATCACGAAACTTTCGTAATTTATCTTTCCAATAGCTAAGATCACTTGCGCTTTTAGGAACAACCAAAGTATGAATTGGCAAAACAACAGCACTATTCCAAAAATCATCAAAGATACTTTCTACCTTTTTAACAGAAGGACCGATTAACATCAAATCTAAATCTCGAAAATGGGATTCTTTACCAGCATCAAAATAAGAATCTGCAAGATTACGTCCTCCTACAAAAGCGACCCTGCCATCAACAATAAAAGCTTTATTATGCATTCTACGTGTTACAGTAATTGCCCGTAATATAATTTCTAAACCACGGCGTAAACCACCTTTACGCGATCGCCCTGGATTAAACATTCTCACCTCAATATGAGGATGTCTATCTAGCGCAATATAAGCTGGATCACGTGCCTGAGCATTAATATCATCCAAAAGAAGCCGTACCCGAACCCCTCGATCAGCTGCCTCAACTATTTCACTTAATAATAGACGCCCCGTTAAATCATCATCCCAAATATAATACATCAGATCAAGGCTACGCCCAGCCTCTGCAGCTCCTATTGCACGAACACAAAACGCATCCAAATTGCTGATAATGAGGGAAAGGGCATCTTTATCAATCCCCAATCCATTTTCTTCCTCAGCTAATTGACTGACGATACGATCAAGCTTAGTTTCATCTTTCTGAATAGGTAACGCATAAGAACATTGCCCCCTAGCATTTTTCACAAAACGCCCATAGGTGTAGATTGCCAACATAGATGCAATAAAAAAAAAGAGGACAAAACCAATAACAATCTGTAAAAGAGTCAAAGAGGGTAAACTTTCTATTTTAAACTATCACATCATCAGTAATGCAAACGATAACACTAATCACTTTATCTTAATCGTATAGCAAATAAAATGCCACTTCTTGCTTAAGAGAGTATAAATTTAATATTGATGATACAAAAATTTTAGCGGTAGTATTTAAAAGTTTTTAAAAATGCTTCTCTTTTTTAATAAATGTAAACTTAACTAAAATTGTATAAATTGAAACAAACGATTAAAATAGTCACATAAAATTTATATTTGATTTAAATCTACAAAATCATCCTCTATAGATAAATTTTACAATAAATGATTGTTTTCTTAAGCTTCCTCCACGGACTTTATCAAAATCCACTCTATTTTTTTGAAACGCATGCTTGTCATGAAGAGAAATTTGTTATGAATTTTACTTTCGTTCTTGATTTCTTATTGCTCTCAATTCTTCCATTTTTCTATAAAGTGTAGAGCGACCAATATGAAGGCGGCGCGCAATCTCACTCATATGTCCTTTATAATGTTTAATCGCTTTCTCTATAATATCATGTTCCATCTCTGCAAAAGTACGTACATGCCCATCAGTATTCAAAAATTTTATCGATTCTTGCTCATTATCTTCTTGCATATTACCCTCAATGATATTGGGAACATTCATTAATGAATTTCCCATTAATTGCGGAAAATCTCGAACAGTTAATAACGGTCCTTCACTGAGTAAAATCGCACGAAATAAAAAGGTTTCAAGCTCATTTCTATTGCCAGGCCAATCATACTGCATAAGCAAGGAAAGAGCAGAGCCTGCTAAACCATGGACATGTGATCGCCCTGTTTCTGTGATAATGCGATCAATCAAACGTTGTGTGATCTCTGGAAAATCATCCCTTAATTCTCGTAAAGCAGGGACGCTAATAGACAAGTGAGAAAATTGTTCAAACAAACTATGCAAAAAAAAGTTCTCATTAACCAAGTCCTTTAAACGCGATGTTGAAATAGCGATGATCCGAAAAGGAAAAAAATCTCCTTTTTTATCCCTTTCCCTTTCTTTAAGGTAATGAGCAAACCGTTTTTGCTGTATGGGCTCAAGTCGATCAATATCACAAAGGCAAAGTGTCCCTTTTTCAAGAGAAGAAACCAATGGTAGGAATTCTTTAAACCACTGCTGATTTTCTTCTTCTGGATCAACGATGGCTGAACATTGAAAGCGAACAAAAACACCCTCCGAAAATAATCCCTCATGATGAATAATCCGAGCTAATGTCTCACGTCCTGTTCCAGCTTCCCCCTCTATCAAAAGATTCTGTAAAGAAGTTGCTGCTTGTCTCGATTGTTCTAACACTATCTGCATAGCTCTACTTTTTACGCAAAGATCAGAAAACCGTAAATGATTCTCTTTTTTTCGCCGAATATCTCGAACCTCATGCTCCAAGGCAGAAATAAGAGCAAGGATATCCAAAGTAACTCTTACGCGTAATAATGTTACTGGATGGATCCAATAATCAATAGCTCCAGCTGTTAAAGCTTTCTGGAGTAAATGCTGATTCTCTTGTTGTGCTATAACGACAATAGGAACAGAAACACCAGCAACTCTAATCATTTTAATCAAATCGCTCACACTCAAATCACTCATAACAACATCAAGGAGTGCAAGCACAATGTTTTTACGCCTGTGTAAAAGATCAATCGTACGGAGACCATTTTCTGCTTCAATGACACGATAACCAAAACCTCGCAGCATAGAAGAAAGTTCTATACGTCTTCCATAATCTTCACTCGCAACAAGAATGGGACCAACCATAATGTCAATAATCTCCTTTGAGACTACTTAGCAGCTTAATATAAAAATTGTTGTAAACCATAAGAAATATTTTACCTCTTGTGTTTCACTTACGAACTTCATCAAGCTGTCAATTAAATACAACATTAAGGCATTTTTTTCCATTTTTTTGCTTTTTCATTGATTTTTATCAAATTTTTCATATTGACTCATGGGGTAATTTAATAATGTTATAGAAACTAGAGAGCAAAATAATCTAAATAGAGTGCAATAAATGAAACATCCCTATCATATTTTATGTCTTACAATTACCGCCTTGCTGTTAAGTGCCTGTAACTTTTCGCGATATTATAACTCAAATATGCCAACTGGAATTGATGGAAAATGGGTTGATGAGAATGGTATTATTTCTTCTTTCCACAATGGTGTTTTTGAAACGCGTGCAGCAGATACAGAAGAAAAACTATCAGAAGGAGCATATAATTATCTCAATGCCCAAAATATAGAAATTGAAATACGCTCTATTCTCCGTGGAACAATTTCTAGAGTCAATTGTACAATGTCATATGACGCCACACAACTTCTCTGCACCTCGCATACAGGAGCACAGTTTTTCCTTAAGCGGAAATCTTAACAAAGTACAAGGGAAACCTC
Source organism: Bartonella sp. AA86SXKL (assembly GCF_042196885.1). Classification (NCBI taxonomy): domain Bacteria; kingdom Pseudomonadati; phylum Pseudomonadota; class Alphaproteobacteria; order Hyphomicrobiales; family Bartonellaceae; genus Bartonella; species Bartonella sp. AA86SXKL. The sequence continues at coordinate 96,686 of NZ_JBHIRE010000004.1, forward strand.
TCTTAAGAACAGAGGGAGCACATACATTAAGCAGAAGGCGATATCCTTTCTCCTCCTGATAGAAAATCCTCTCTAAAATACGCAAAGAGGCTAGTATAATCTAGCCCCTGAGAATTTTTTAAACATTATGAAATGCGTAAAATAATCATTTTCTTCCACAAAATATCAATAAAGCCACCTCACAATAAAATTGTAACTTTGTATCATTCAATCTATTTCAACCTATAACATTTTATTTGATAGGGAAGCTTAATCTAAGCAGCGCCAATGCGCAAAAGATCATGAAAATGAACAATTCCTATCGGTTTTTTATCTTCAACCACAAAAAATGCACCAATCTGATGATCATTAATAAAAGCTGTTGCTGCACCAACAAGTGTATTTGGCTTTACAACTTTAGGAGCTTTGGTCATCACCTCGTCAACATTAAATTTTGATAAATTAAAATGAATGTTACGTGCAAGATCGCCATCAGTTACAATTCCGATTAGTTCACCTTCTTGATTCACAACACCAACACAACCAAAATGTTTTTCCACCAAAACATTCATCGCTTCAGTCATAGCTGTTCCCTGCATAACCAAAGGAATATTATCACCCTCATGCATAATATCACACACGTATTTAAGGCTTGCACCAAGAGAGCCACCAGGATGATATATTTTGAAATCCGTTGCGGTAAAACCACGCATTTCTAAAAGAGAAACCGCTAATGCATCTCCCATTGCCAATTGCATAATTGTTGAAGTTGTAGGGGCTAAACCATAGGGGCAAGCCTCTTCTATCTTTGGTAATAATAGCACAATATCAGCTTGTCGTCCTAACACAGAGTGCTTACTTGATGTCATCGCAATAAGAGGAATACGAAAACGCGCCGCATAACTCATAATACCACTTAACTCTTGAGTTTCACCAGACCATGATAAAGCAAGAATAACGTCATCAGAACCAATCATACCAAGATCACCATGATTGGCTTCTGCAGCGTGCACAAAAAAGGCAGGTGTTCCAGTTGAGGCTAAGGTTGCTGCAATTTTTGTCCCTATATGACCACTTTTTCCAAGACCAGTAATGACCACATGTCCACGAGCATTTCTAATAGTTTGAACAGCCGCTTCAAAAGAAGAAGAAAGACTTTCCAGAAGAGCTTTTTCAAGGGCTTCAAGCCCCTGCTTTTCACTAGCAAGTGTTTTAAGCGCTGATGCAACTGCACCTTGCAAAGCCATATGAGGAGACGGTATTGTCATAATCAAATTCGATCAATAAAATTAAGTGAGAGATCTATATCACTTTTCAACATTAATGGTTTCTAGTAAATTTTTCAATGAAGTAGAAACGTGGCTGTGCATATCAGCGCGTGCCAAAGAAAATGCAACGTTGGCTTCAATAAAACCAGCTTTAGAACCGCAATCAAAAGTGCGCCCTTTTACTTGCAAACCCCAAAAATCTTGCTCATTTGAAAGCCGTATCATAGCATCTGTTAATTGAATTTCATTTCCTGTTCCCCGTTCTTGAGTGGAAAGAATATTAAAAATTTCTGGCTGCAAAATATAACGTCCATTGATGTACAAATTTGATGGTGCCGTTCCTTGTGCCGGTTTCTCTACCATTTTTGTGATTTCAAAACCATTTGCAATCTGTTTGCCTTTCCCAACAATACCATATTTATGTGTTTCTCTAGGATCGCATTCCTGAACTGCTATAATATTTCCCCCACCCACCTTTTCATAAAGGCTCATCATTTCAGAAAGACAGCCCTTTTTCGCCTGTATCAACATATCGGGTAATAATAAAGCAAAAGGTTCCCCTGCAACTAATTCACGCGCGCACCAAAGAGCATGCCCTAATCCCAAAGGTTGCTGTTGCCGAGTGAAAGAAGTTGACCCTGGTAATGGCTGTAAACGGTATAAGTGTGCAAGATCTTCTTTCTTTCCACATTCAGCAAGTGTCGTGTATAATTCAACTTGCGCATCAAAATAATCCTCAATGACTGCTTTGTTACGTCCAGTCACAAAAATAAAATGCTCAATACCAGCTTCCCTCGCCTCATCCACAACATATTGAATAACAGGTTTATCAACAACTGTTAACATTTCTTTAGGAATCGTTTTTGTCGCAGGAAGGAAACGCGTACCAAGACCTGCTACTGGGAATACTGCTTTCCGGATTTTACGCACACTCACCCTCCTCAATGAATTCATATAACTTTTTTGTTTTATTTATCATATGTTTTTACGAAATGGTAAAAAAGATATCTTATTGTTTTGATTATCATTATAATGGGCAATCAAAAATGTAAAAAGAGTCTGAGAATTTATTGAAAGGATTAAACGAATTATTTATTTCAGTTTTTTCCTCTTCTTGATCATATTATCGATTAAACTAAATACAAAATAAAGTTATTGCACATCTAATAAATTGAATATTAATGGGGATTTCAAAATGCAAAAAACAGAATTGAAGACTTTCTCTTTTTTAGAGAAGTCAATAGCTTGGAGAACTCTTTTCACTGTCTCTGCCGTTATTTTTTCTGCTTTTTTTATGTTTTTTATATCCCTTTCATATGCTGATAGCGGATTTAAACACTGGATTAAAGAATTTAAAAAAATAGCTATTGCTCACAATATTACCCCTTCTACGTTTCATATGGCGTTTAAAAGTGTTAATGCCATTGATCCTGAAGTTCTAAAAAGCGCCGCATACCAACCGGAATTTGTTGCTCCTTCCTGGAACTATTTTGATAATCGTGTCCATGATATCGCAATTGTGGAAGGACGGCGCCAAGCAAAAAAATGGAACAAATGGCTTCTTCAAATTGAAGAACGTTTTGGTGTTGACCGTAATATTCTGCTTGCTATTTGGTCAATGGAAAGCAATTATGGGAAAATTTTAGCCAATAAAAGTGTAATGCGTGATACCATTCGCTCTCTTGCAACTTTAGCCTATGCTGATAAAAAACGTGCAAAATATGCATATACACAGCTGATTGCTGCTATGAAAATTCTACAAAGTGGCGAAATTAAACGCTCTCAACTCACAGGATCTTGGGCCGGTGCATTGGGGCATACACAATTTATTCCAAGCAGTTATCTCGCCTATGCTGTTGATATAAATCAAGATGGACGGCGTGATATCTGGAACTTTGTTCCAGATGCTCTGGCTACTGCTGCTAACCTTCTCCACAAAAATGGCTGGCAACCTAATCTTATTTGGGGAGTAGAGGTAAAAGTGCCGCAGGGGAAAAACCTTCCTGAAGGCTGGTATTCCTTTGATCAATGGAAAAAATTAGGTGTAAAACACGCAAATGGGCACCCTCTTCCTACATCAGCTGAACAAGCAATATTAAAATATCCAGATGGAGCAAAAGGACCTATATTTTTAGTCACAAAAAATTTCTTTGTTCTGAAACATTATAATAATGCAGATCGTTATGCGTTTGCTGTTTCCCTTCTTGCTGATCGTATTGCTGGACATCTTGGATTAGTGCATGATTGGCAAAGACCTTTTCAGCCTATTACCTTCCAAGAGTGCAAAGAACTGCAATCTCGCTTAAGTGCATTGGGATATTATAAAGGAGATATTGATGGACAAATCGGAACCGCCTCTCGCAAAGCAATCAAAGCTTTTCAGCTGCATTACGGTCTAAAAGAAAATGGATATCCATCATCTCAAGTGCTTTTTCTCCTTCGCAAACAATAATGGAGACTAAGGTTTTGTCTTCTTTTCGCCTGATATACTTGACATTATTGCTGTTTTCACTTTCTATTGTGGGGATCTTACAGCCATCCCCAAGTAAAGCAACGAACTTCTTCAAATGGTTATCACAACAAAACAAACAGACACAGCAGCCACCGCAAATTATAGAACAAAAAATAGACAAGCCGCAAAAAAAGATCGTAACACAAAAAAACATACAAAAGCTAAAAAATGAGAATGCAAAACGCATTCTTGTTGTAGGGGATTTTGCAGCCTCCGCTGTTGCCGATGCACTTAAAAAGTTTTTTATAAATAATAGCGATATCGTTATCATGAACAACACAATACCAGCTTCCGGCTTAGTTCGAACGGATTATTATTCTTGGCAAAGCAATATTTCTAAACTCATTGACCAAAATAGCCCCGATGTTATTATCATGATGATCGGTGCAAATGATAATCAACCCATCACAGACTCTCATAACATGATTAACACAGATCAGTCAGAATGGATACGCATCTACAAACAAAGAATTATCGAAATTACTGAAAGTCTTCACGCCTCTGGAAAATCATGGATATGGATAGGTCAACCTTCTTTTGGAAATGACCTTTTGACACAAAAAATGAAAATTTTTAATGCGCTCTATAAACAAGAAACAGAAACAGCAGGAGGGTATTTTCTCGATATCTGGAGCGGCTTTAGTGATGAAGAAGGAATTTTTTCTTTTTCAGGCTATGATATTAATGGAAAAACAACCAAATTACGCACCAATAATGGCATGCATTTCACCCCTGAAGGAAAGAAAAAACTTGCCTCTTATTTAGAAAAACCATTGAAAAATATTTTAAATTTTCACGCCTTTTCTCATGAAAATTCATACTCAACCGATAAAGCTATTCAAAAACTTATACAAGAATCAGAGAATCAAGAGCGGAGTAAAATTATGCGTCAGCTTCCAATGAGCCTCGATGATATGGTACAAAAAAACACTCACCTTTTAGGCAAAAGAAAGTCAAGTTTTATAAAAAAATCATGGTTTCCACCAAATGGGCATCAAAAAGATCGAGCTGATAATTTTTCTTTCCCATAATGTCTATTTAAAATACAAAATCTATTTTCCTCTATAAACAAAAAGCGAATACGATAAAAAAACTCTGTTTACAGAGCTATAATGAAGAAAAAATTTGCATAAATCGCAACTGCACCTTTCGAATAATATGAAAACGGCATGGTGTTAACCATACCGTTATATCTTATAGTCCACGTTTGTTAATCATTGCCTCTGGTAAAGGCATTCGTCCCCGAAAAGCTTTATAAAGCTCCTCTGGATCACGACTTCCTCCAGCGGAGTAAATAAAACGTTTCAACTTATCAGCAAGCTCTGAATTAAAAACATCTCCCGTTTCTTCAAAAGCTTGAAAAGCATCAGCATCAAGGACTTCCGACCACATATAAGAATAGTAACCAGATGCATAACCATCCCCCGCAAACACGTGCATAAAATGTGGGGGACGATGACGCATAATAATTGTATCAGGCATTTGCAGCTTTTCTAATTCTTGGCGTTCAAACACTGTTGGATCAGTGACTGTTTCGCCTTGATGAAAAGCCATATCCACTAAAGCTGATGAGATAAATTCAACGGCAGAAAATCCTGCATTAAATGTCTGTGCTACTAAGACTTTATCTATCAACTCTTGTGGCATAGGATGACCTGTTTTTGTATGTATAGCATAAGATTTTAATATCTCTGGTACTGTTAACCAATGTTCGTAAAGTTGAGAAGGTAGCTCAACAAAATCACGTGAAACAGATGTTCCCGACACAGATGGCCATGTGACATCAGAAAGCAAACCATGCAATGCATGTCCAAATTCGTGGAAAAGCGTACGTGCATCATCAAGTGATAAAAGAGCAACTTCCCCTTTAGGTGGTTTAGCAAAATTACAAACATTGTAGATAATAGGCTTTTGTCCGCCATCCAATTTATGTTGTGATTGCAAACTACTCATCCACGCACCGGAGCGTTTTGAAGAACGCGCAAAATAATCACCAATAAAATGCCCAAGTAGACTTCCATCAGACTTTTTTACTTCCCACAAACGTGCATCAGGATGCCAAAGTGTAACAGCGTTTTTTTCTTCAAATGTAATGCTAAAGAGTTTTTCGGCTACCCCAAAAGCCGCTTTAATCATAAGATCAAGCTGAAAATAATATTTAATCTCAGCGCTATCGAAAGAAAGTTTTTCAGTGCGAAGTCTTTCAGCATAATAACGCCAATCCCAAGCAGCTAAAGATTCATTGCTGCCCTGATTGTTGGCAAAATTTTGTAAGTCAATTTGCTCAGTAGAAGCTTTCGCTCTTGCGCGCTCCCATACAGGCATAAGCAAATCCATAACGGAATCAACACTTTTAGCCATAGTATTATCGAGCTTCAAATCTGCGAAAGATTTATATCCCAATAATTTAGCCTGCTCATCTCGAAGCGCAACAATCTCTACAATAATTGTTTTATTATCATTCTTGTTATTATTTTCACCACGTTTAGCCCAAGCTTGGAATGCAACCTCACGCAAATCACGACGATCAGAGAATTTTAAAAAAGGTTCAACAATCGAACGTGCTAGTGTTAATGCATACGCTTTTTCATTGCCTCTTTCACACGCAATTTCCTTCATTGAAGCAATGAGATCTTGCGGTAAACCAGATAAGTCTGTTTGTTTTAAAAACAGAATCCATTCAGCTTCATCATTTAAGACATTTTGTCCAAAAGTAGCATTTAAAAAAGCAAGTCTTTCATTAATTTCCAAAAGCCGTTTCTTAGCTTTTTCATCGAGTTTTGCCCCATGACAAACAAACTTTTTCCACCATAATTCCAGAACACGTGTTGTTTCACTCTCAAATGTGCCCAACTGCGACTGTTTATAAAGCATATCTATTTTCGCAAATATCCGTGCATCCATCATCATTTTTGAAGAATAACGAGAAAGTTTTACAACGAACTCTTGCTCTAGCTGTTGAATTAATACATTCGTATGAGCACTGGTGCGTAAGAAAAATATTGAACAGACACGATCAAGCGCTTTGCCGCAAAGCTCAAAAGGCTGCAAAAAATTCTCAAGCGTTGGTGGTTCTTGCACCATCGCAATTGCTTCTAGTTCTTCTTCTGCTTCTTGAAGTGCCTGTTCAAAAGCGGGTTTAAAATCTTCGTCACTTATAGAAGAAAAATCAGGAAGACCTGAAAATCCCTTCCAGTCCAGCACTGCTGCTTTTGTCATAATACTTTATGTCTCCATTATAAATTTAAACTGTAACAATTATCTTTACGACACAAATTGATAACATACTAAAACTATTTCGTGAGTTTCAAAACTACCTTTCAAAACGCTATTGAATAAAAAACCTGAAAATCGTAAAATTCTTTCATTCAAACCATATTATATTGAAGCAATAAAGATTATTCGCTCGCACATCACAATAGAATTACATATTAACAAAAACACTTGGAGAAAAGCATAATCTCCACTCTTTATAAAATATTGCTGTAGATTATTTTGAAAATCGCAAACTGCATTAAAGAAATGATGGTAAAATCAGAACTGATTTTTACATTTACGTTTTTATATTATCCTCAAATTAAGCTGTATTCTCGTTTTAGTGATTCAGAAACTTGTTTATAACTTATAATTTATCCTTGACTTTACTTCAAATATTAACAATTGGGAATATAGTTGGGGAGTTTTTTTAAATCTTCCATAAACTTTTGTTTTTATCTCATCTATTATCTAGATTTACAACTCTCCAACTCTTCAGGAGGTACTTTATCATGACTGAAATCAAAACGGCCTTCGACTTCAAAAATTTTTCTCCTGAAGCTCTCGCTGAAAAGTTAAAGAACCAGCATTTTGCAGACTCTATTGATATCATCAATGAGCTCGATATCATGGAACGTGTAACTATTCTTAGTCTTCTGCCTCTTGATTATGTTATCGAACTTTTTGATAAACCAGAGCTTGAGCAACCTGCTGCCATCCTAGAACTTCTCCCTATAAATCGTGCTGTTGAAATTCTTGATGGCATGTCTGCCGATGCTGCTGCAGACGTCTTTCAAGAAATGGATAAGGAAACCCGTACACGACTTTATGCCTTGCTTAACCCCTTAACGCGCGCTGAACTTAAAAAACTCATCAGTTATCCTGATCATACAGCAGGAGCACTGATGACAACAGAGTTTATAGCCGTTCCTTCAAACTGGACCATACAAAAAACTTTGGATCACATTCGTGAGGTCGAGCGAACACGTGAAACAGTTTATACCAGCTATGTAATTGACCCCAAAACAGGTACTCTTCTCAAAGCTGTTTCCCTGCGTAACCTTATTCTTGCCTCACCTGATGAACAAATTCTTAATGTCCCTACCCATGACTCGCCCATTACAATATCACCTTTCACACATCATGAAGATATCGCACGCCTTTTCCAGCGCCATGATCTTCTCTCTGTGCCTGTAGTTGATGAAAGTAACCATGTCATTGGCATTGTAACCGTTGATGACGTGCTTGATACTATGGTCGATGAAATGAATGAAGATGCCTATAAATTTGGGGGTATGGAAGCACTTAATAAGCCCTATATGCAAATTAAGTTTCCTGAAATGATGAAAAAACGCGGAGGCTGGCTCGCTTTACTCTTTATCGGTGAAATGCTGACAGCAAGCGCTATGCAACATTTCGAAACAGAACTCGAAAAAGCGATTATTCTTACACTGTTCATACCTCTCATTATGAGCTCAGGAGGAAATTCCGGCTCACAGGCTACATCCCTTATTATCCGTGCATTGGCTTTACGTGAACTCACGTTGAAAGACTGGTGGAAAGTGATCATTCGTGAAATTCCAACAGGACTATCCCTTGGTCTCTTACTAGGAATTATTGGTGTTACGCGCATTGCTCTTTGGCAAAAACTGGGTATCTACGACTATGGCCAACATTGGATTGCTATTTCGACAACAGTGGGTACAGCTTTAGTTGGAATCGTTACCTTTGGTTCTCTTTCTGGATCTATGTTGCCTTTTATTCTTAAAGGTTTAAAATTTGATCCAGCAAGTGCTTCTGCTCCTTTTGTGGCAACTTTAGTAGATGTCATGGGCATTATAATCTATTTTTCTGTAGCTTCTCTCATTTTGTCAGGAACTCTTCTTTAAACATGTAAAGTAAAAACTCTTACTTATGGAAAAATCTCGTCATGTAACCTAAGATTCTTTCCATAAGAGAATAAGCTTTATTATTTATTTTCTAGCGCACCGCTCTATAGATAATTTATTATTTTTTTGAATAACAGCTCCGGATAACGTAATTTTACCTCATCATAAAGCTTCTCATATTAAATCGATTAAAGTCATCTTCTTGCCAGTCACAAACGAGATCGGTGTATGGCTAAAAACTATTCAAGAAAAAATAAAATACTTCTTATATCCTCTCTCTCGTATCAAAAACTGGCGCAATATTGACAGCTGAGAAAAAATAATAATGATGATACTCAACAGGCTTTATATTTCTTCACAAAGGCGTTAATAGTATACTATTCGCGTATGTTATATCATTTATGAGCCCTATCATGGAATGGATGTAGTGTACGTTAAGAAATCTCTCTTAAGTACATGAATATGCAACAAAAAGTATACTCTGTTTAAAGTGTTCTGTTTGGCATAAAAAGCATACTCCTATTAGAGAGTGCAATTAACAAAAGTGTAAGGCAATGCACTATCTCCATGGTTTAAAAGATATTACTTTAGATGCTTTTGAAATCATAAATTGGATTAACAGCAAAGATGGGAATTTTCTTTGGATGCCTTCATATTCTTTCTAAATAAGACTGTATGCCGGGTTCATAAATAAATCAAACAGATATAACTCTTGCCCTAATCTGGCATACAAAAGCTAGAACTTCTTATAAAATTCTTAATCGTCTCAATATTTACCTCAAATACACGATTGCATTAGATCTGTATTTTGATTGACAAGTTATGGAATAAGAAAAAGCTTTATTTAGAATAAAAATGTTGTAAAGTTGTCAATAAATTGGCTATGGATTGAGAGATATTCCGGATTTTTATCAATCTCTTTGCAAAACAACAACAACAATACCGCTAGCTTTATACTTACTTACTCTTACAAGAATTCATATAAATTTCTTGTGTCATATTGATAAAAATCAAATTGACTGTGATTTTTGAGATAATTCTTAGCTCGAGAATAGAACATACGTACTATAAAAAACTTTTACGAAGCTTCAGAAATTGAAGCTCAATAGAGCCTTAAAGACTTGGATAAATAGTTTTGCCATAAAAATATTGCCTCCATCTTCCAAAATTATAAAAAAACATGTAAAAGATTTTCTAATAGTCAGGCAAAGAATGTAAAGACTTTGCCTCAAATGAAATTTCATTAAACGAAAAGAAGAAAATTTATGCAATTGCGTAACATTGCCATCATTGCCCACGTTGACCATGGGAAAACAACGCTTGTAGACGGGCTTCTCAAGCAATCAGGAAACTTCCGTGATAATCAGCGTACAAGCGAACGTATGATGGATTCAAACGATATTGAGAAAGAACGCGGAATTACAATCCTAGCGAAAGTGACATCTGTTGTTTGGAAAGATACTCGAATTAATATTGTTGATACACCAGGACACGCCGACTTTGGTGGAGAAGTTGAACGCATCCTCAATATGGTTGATGGAGCCATTGTACTTGTTGATGCTGCTGAAGGACCAATGCCACAAACAAAATTTGTTGTTGGCAAAGCATTGAAAGTAGGATTGCGCCCTATTGTTGCTATTAATAAAATTGACCGACCGGATGCACGCGTTGATGAAGTCATCAATGAGGTTTTTGACCTTTTCGCTGCTCTTGATGCAACCGATGAACAGCTTGATTTTCCTATTCTTTATGGATCTGGACGCGATGGATGGATGGCTGAAGCCTCTGAAGGACCAAAAGATCAGGGATTAGGTCCTTTATTTGATCTTGTGACGCAGCATGTCCCTTCTCCTAGTGTAGCAGAAGGACCGTTTCGCATGATTGGAACTATTCTTGAAGCGGATCCGTTTTTGGGACGAATTATTACAGGGCGGATTCATTCTGGCTCTCTAAAACCCAATCAAAATGTCAAAGTTCTTGGACAAGATGGAAAACTTTTAGAAACTGGGCGTATTTCAAAAATTTTAGCGTTTCGTGGCTTAGAACGGCAACCTATTGAAGAAGGAAGTGCTGGTGATATTGTTGCGATTGCAGGTCTACAAAAAGGTACCGTAGCTGATACTTTCTGTGATCCTACTGTCAATGAACCCCTTACTGCCCAACCAATTGATCCTCCTACTGTTACTATGAGTTTTCTCGTCAACGATAGTCCCCTTGCTGGAACTGAAGGCGATAAAGTAACAAGCCGTGTCATTCGTGACCGATTGTTAAAAGAAGCAGAAGGCAATGTCGCTCTTAAAATTGAAGAATCAGCCGATAAAGATTCTTTCTACGTTTCAGGACGAGGAGAATTACAGCTTGCAGTTCTCATTGAAAATATGCGCCGTGAAGGATTTGAACTTAGTGTTTCACGCCCACGTGTTGTTATGCAAAAAGATGAAAATGGAATAACTCTTGAGCCAATCGAAGAAGTTGTTATCGATGTTGATGAAGAATATTCCGGTACTGTTGTACAAAAAATGTCTGAACGTAAAGGCGAAATGGTGGAATTACGTCCTTCTGGAGGTAATCGTGTCCGCCTTGTCTTTTATGCACCAACCCGAGGACTCATTGGTTATCAATCTGAACTTTTAACGGACACACGTGGTACAGCAATTATGAATCGCCTTTTCCATGCTTATGAACCTTATAAAGGAGACATTGCTGGTCGTGTTAATGGTGTTATGATTTCAAATGACAACGGTGAATCTGTCGCTTATGCTCTTTTTAATCTTGAAGATCGTGGTCCTATGATCATCGATGCGGGTGTGAAAGTCTATCAAGGTATGATTATTGGCATCCACTCACGAGATAATGACTTAGAAGTCAATGTCTTAAAAGGGAAAAAACTTACCAATATGCGCGCTTCTGGAAAAGATGAGGCCGTAAAGTTAACGCCTCCCATTAAAATGACATTAGAACGTGCCTTATCGTGGATACAAGATGATGAACTTGTGGAGGTAACCCCTAAAAATATTCGTCTCCGCAAACTCTATCTTGATCCTAATGAACGTAAACGTTTTGAAAAAACACGTGCATCAATTTCAAGTTAATTTCATAATCTCTTTGGTAAAATATTTATAAAATATTTAATTGTATTGAGCCTCACTATATTCCAGAAAGGATGTCTCTATGAATATTAAGGAAATACCCGTAGGCAAAAATCCACCAGAAGATATTAACGTTATTGTGGAAGTCTCCCTTGGTGGTCAACCAATAAAATATGAGATGGATAAAAAGTCGGGTGCATTATTTGTTGACCGTTTTCTTCATACATCAATGGTTTATCCTGGAAATTACGGTTTTGTCCCTCATACGCTTTCAGATGATGGTGATCCTATTGATGTTCTTATCTGTAATACCCGTCCACTTATGCCTGGTTGTGTTATCAATGTTCGCCCCATCGGAGCTCTAATGATGGAAGATGATGGTGGTAAAGATGAAAAAATTATTGCCATTCCCACTACAAAATTAACAAAACGCTATATCAATATTCATGACTATACAGATCTGCCCGAGATTACACTCAAACAAATTGAACATTTCTTCAAGCATTACAAAGATCTGGAACCTGGAAAATGGGCTAAAATTGAAGGATGGCGTGATAAAAACTTTGCTCATGAATTAATTAAGCAAGCTGTTGAGCGCAATAAAAAAGTATAAAGATTTTAATAAAATAAAGCCTATAAAAAAATAGGCTTTGTTATTTATTTTTTCTACGAGATGTAATCTCTAAAGGATTGCCATATCTGCTTTAGCTCTTCTAAATGTGTTGAAAAGTAAAGTTGTTTGTAGCGAGATATTGCGCCGCTTTTCAGAGAAATAGAAGAAGATGGGATTTTCCACTGCTTCGCAAGAAATTTAATGAGAGCTTTATTCGCTTTTCCATCTTCAGGAACAGCCCGAAGGCGTATAACCAGATATTGTTTTTCACCATCCCTACATTCAACCCCTATTATTTTGTCAACGGATGATTTAGGAATGAGATATACAAACAAAATCAAGTTATTTTCATCAACTTGATAAAACATGTATTCGCCTCAAGTAATATTTCTATAAATACATGTTTGCGTAAACGCGCCACATGAAAGTACGAATAAAATAAATAATAATAAAAACTATAATAGGTGAAATATCAATTGTTCCAAAATTTGGTAAAATTTGCCGGATACGGCTTAGAATGGGATTTGTAAGACGATATAGAAAGCTTCCTATCAAAACAACAAAGCGATTGCGCGAATTTATGATATTAAAGACATAAAGCCAAGAAAAAATGACACTAGCGATTAAAATATCAATATAAATCTCAAAAATCAAATCAATCGTTCGAAGCAATGCATAAATCATGCGTCATCCCTTTCAATCAAGGAAACAGAAGAGCGTATAGAAAACCTTCATTAAAGCAGGTCTGTGTATCAAAAAATGGTTTTATATTTCAATACTCTTTTTTCTTGAATAAAAACCAGACATCTAAATTCTTCATCTCTCTATTTAATGACGATGCAGTTAGAAAACAAATATCAAAATTAAAAATAGCACATAAAATAGAAGAAACAGCAAAAAATCTGAATATTCCTTAATAGGATTAATCTTAAATCTCATCGTTTTAATTATTAATTATAAAAAACAAACAAACTAAAAGCGGCCTTTTAAAGTCCGCTTTTAGTTTTAAAATTATTTCTGCAAAGCAGTCAAACGATTAAGAGCACTGCTAAAACCATCTAGCTGAACAAATAAATCATTCAAAGCTGGTTCACCTGCAGCAGCAATTGTCATCGCCAACTTTAACTTTTTTCCAGAACGTAAAGCTGCTACGTGATTTTTGTCAAAAACGACAGGAACTACACAACCTGCTGGTACACAAGTCCGGATACCGGTTTCGATAACAGCTTTTCCCTCATCAACTTGTAAACGAACAGGCTTAGAAACCAAAATGCCAAAAGGAACTGTTAAATTACCAGATACAACACCCTCAGCATCGAGAGTAAGTCCCATAGCCACAACAACACGCCCCTGCTCATTCACTTCTTGACGGTGCATAAAACAAATTCTTTTCCCTTCTTGTATACCACAGTTAATAGTCCACAAACCGTAGGTTTCAGTCAAAGAAGAAGCTCCATTTGGCAATGTCGCTGCCGCATCTTTTGATGCAGGAGGCTTTGAACTTGTTGCAAATGCAACAGATGAAATACTCAAGAGAGTAAAAACTATAAGTAAATTAAATAACTTTTTCATTTTATATTCCTGTTCTTTACATAAAAGATAAACATGTTTATTATTTATTATAATATAAAGCATCTTAATAAAAAAAGCTTTCTCATAATCATATAGCTTTTATAATGGTCTAAGGCTACCTCGAAATTCGCTGACAATTTTCGTATAAACGTGCTTTTTAAAAGAAACAGCAATCAACGGAAGGGTTTCTAGATCAATCCATTTCCATTGATCGAATTCTGCTTTATTGCCATCTGGTGGCGGATTAATCGCAATTTCAGAAAGCTTTCCTGTAAACTGGAAAGCAAACCATTTTTGTATTTGCCCACGATATTTATTTGTTAATGTGCACCCAATAAGTTCTTGTGGAAAATCATAATGGAACCAATTTTGTGCTTCTTTAATCAACTTTACAGATCGAATACCCGTTTCTTCATAAAGTTCACGATATGCCGCATCTAATGGTTTTTCATCTTCATCAATCCCTCCTTGAGGAAGCTGCCAACGATGAGATATGTCAATATCTGCATCTGCATGAATGGGCATCATTAAACGACGCCCAACCCACACTTTCCCCTCATGATTAAAGACAACAATCCCAACACATTTGCGATATGGAAGAATCTTCAAATTAATATCTGCATCCATTTAATATTCCTCAAAATCGCAAGCTATAGATATCAATTCTCACTTTAACACATCCTTATTGGGATCTGGTGGAAATGCTGCATTTGCCATTTCACCTCGTAACAGTTTATAGGCCTCATTCAATTGAATATCATCTTTAGGGTCTTTGGGAACAAAAGCAGCTGAACCAGATCCTTTATTACTTTCTCGTTTTCCTTTGATATGTCCTTTTAATGCAGACTCACCAACTTTTACATCATAACCTTTATATTTTTCAGGAAGTGGTTGCTCTACAATAATATCAGGCGTAATCCCTGTTCCTTGAATAGAAGTGCCTGATGGCGTGTAATAAAGTGCTGTTGTTAAGCGTAAAGCCCCATTTTCACCCAAAGGAATAATTGTTTGAACAGATCCTTTACCAAAAGACTGCGTCCCTAAAATTGTTGCACGACGATGATCTTGCAATGCACCCGCAACAATTTCAGAAGCACTTGCTGAACCACCATTAATAAGAACAATGAGCGGTTTTCCATTGATGACATCACCTGGCTTCGCATCAAATCTTGTCACATCACTCTTTTTGCGCCCACGAGTCGACACAATTTCACCTTTATTGAGAAAAGCACTCGAAACATTAACAGCTTGATCTAAAAGCCCACCCGGATTAAGCCGCAAATCAAGGACGTAACCTTTTAGCTTATCTTCAGGAATTTTAGATTGGATATCTTTAATTGCCGCTAGAAGATTATTTAATGTCTGTTCAGAAAACTGGATAACTCTTAAATATCCAATATCACCCTCAACCCGATATTTCACCGCTTTTACTTTGATAATATCACGAACAATCTTCACTTCAAATGGCTTATCAACGCCAGAACGAATAATTGTTAAGGTAATTGGTGTTCCAGGAGCACCTCGCATCTTATTAACAGCTTCATTCAATGTTTGACCATTCGTTTGTACATCATCAATTTTTGAAATAAGGTCTCCTGCTAGAATACCTGCTTTTGAAGCGGGAGTATCATCCATTGGTGAAACAACTTTAATTAAGTTTTTTTCCATAGTGACCTCAATACCAAGACCTCCGAACTCTCCTTTCGTAGAATCCCGCATATCCTTGGCTTCTTCAGCATTCAAATAAGATGAATGAGGGTCCAGTGATGTGAGCATGCCATTGATAGCATTTTCAATAAGCTTTTTATCATCTGGAACTGTAACGTATTGCATACGCACACGCTCAAAAACATCGCCAAATATAGCTAGCTTTTTATATGCATTATCTTCATTATTCGCAGCAACAGACTGCACCATAATCATTGAACAGGCGCCGAGCAATACCCCAGCGACCAAAAGAATAACTTTACGAATCATTTTGGCTCCTTCTTATTTTTTCAGTCTGCCACCAAGGAGTTGGATTTACAGGTTTTCCCTGCTTTCTAAACTCAATGTAAAGCATTGGAGAAGTTTTTCCTATATCCAATGCAACACTGTTTGAAATAAATTGCATCTCCATTATACCCAGAGGCTCACCTGAAAGAACAAACTGCCCCTGTTTTACATTAATTCTCGACATTCCAGTAAAAATGATATGATAACCATTTCCAACATTGAGAATGATTAAATGTCCGTAAGAACGAAATGGCCCAGCAAAAGCAACAAAAGCATCCACAGGTGAAATAACAACAGCTCCTGACTCTGTTTCTATCGTTTCACCAAAGCGCGTAATCTGCGAACTTTTGTTAGAGTGATGTATTCTTTTTCCTGAAACAGGAAAAAGTAAAGAACCTTTTCGGCTTTCAAAATTGGACTGTTCTAACAATTGTAAACTTTTCCGTACCTGTACTGATGCATCAGAGCTAAGTTTTGACTGACGATCGAGCTCTAAAATCAATTCTTCCAAAGACTGCGCTTTTTTAGCAAGAGCAATATTTTTTTGTTGCTGTTCTGTAAGTTCTTTTTCTGATTTTTTTTGTAGTTTGTTTTTTTGGTCTAATAAAAGCTCTAGACGTTTTCGCTGCTCTGCTTGATTTTGCAGTTTTGTCTTTAATGCCGTATATTCCGTAGTAATGGAATTACTCAAATTGGTCAACTCCTTGAGTTCCCCTTTTAAATCTCGTGTTTTCTCTTGCATCTGAGGAATAACAGTACCTAATAAAACAGAACTACGTATAGAAGCCAACGCGTCTTCTGGCTGTATCATAAGAGCAGGAGGCGGATTCAATCCCATACGTTCCAAAATTGCAAGAACTTCCGCAAATTCAGCACGACGATTTTTTAAACTTTGATAGACTTGTACCCGCTTTTCTATCATTTTTTTAAGCTTTTCTTCCCTTTTAGCAATATCATCTGCTACTATACGTTCTTCTTTAGCCGCCTTTATGAGTGCATCACTCAAAACACGTTGATCTTTTTTTAAATGCTCAACTTGATGCATAAGAAAAGTAACACGCTCACGCGAAAGTGAAATATTTTGGCGAATTTCTCCCAATTCTTTATGTACTTCCGTACTCCTCATTTCTTCCGCATGCGATACAGAAAAGCAAAAAAACATACTCAAGAGCAGAATGACAAATATGACGCACTCCTCATATAAATATAGCATCTTTCTATGAAGAAGCTTTTTCATTTGCAAAAACCATGACACCTCATCGTATACATTAGAGATGCTTTAAATGGTGTCAGCTAAAACAATATTAATAAACATATAAATAAGTGCTAAAAATTGAACAAAAATATTAAAAACGATGATACGGATGATTATTTTCAATTGTTACAGCGCGGTAAAGTTGTTCTGTAAGAAGAATACGTGCAATTTGATGTGGCCACGTCATCAAACCAAAAGATAAAAGAAAATCAGCACGCTTCCTTATTTGTTCATTATGCCCATCAGGTCCTCCCAAAGCGATGACGACATCTCGAATGCCCTCATCACGATAACACCTCAATTTTTCAGAAAAAGAAGTTGAAGAAATCGATTCTCCACGCTCATCTAACACAATTAATCGACATTTTTCAGGTAAAAATTCAATAAGTTTTCTCCCCTCTTCATCCATACGTTGACAAACTGTTTGAGCACGACTTTCTGGTATCTCTTGTAACTTTTTTAAATGCAAGCCTACATCTCCAGAAATTTTAGAAAAACGATCCAAATAATGCTGAACTAATTTTTGCTCCGCCCCACTTTTCATACGACCAACCGCAAAAACAGAAATTTGCATTTTAATGATCTCCGAAGAGAAGCAAAGCCGTATCGTTTAAATCCGGCGTCATCCATATTTTTTCTAAATTATAAAAAAGACGAATTTCTGGACGAAAAAGATGAATGATAATATCACCTGTATCAATCAATACCCAGTCACCTCCAGCAAGCCCTTCTACACGCGCAAGCCCCTGCCCACTATCTTTCCAAGTATGTAATAAATGATCAGCAACAGACGATACATGACGCTGCGAATTTGCTGAAGCTATGACCATATAATCAGCCAAAGATGACTTCCCTCGAATATCAATAGCAACAATATCTTCTGCTTTTGTATCTTCTAAACTCTTGAGAATAACTTCAAGACTCTCACTCACAGAAAAAACTTTTTTTTCTTTTGAAGGCATAATATTGTAAGAGTGTTTGTGTGCAACGTTTTTCAGATCAATATCCTTTCTTATCGTTGTGGAATCTAAAAAAGAGACTTCTCTAAAGAGAAGCAGAATCTTATGAAATGTTCAAGAAAAATCATTCTTCTTCAAACGAAGGTTTGTTGAAGACTGAAAAGATAAAGGTCCATGCAAATAAGTCCAAACTGGTGGCTTGATAAAAGGTAATCGCTTACTTTCTCTCTCATCCAAACGAAAACGGCGATAAATATGTGCCATAGGAGAAGAAAGTGCTGACCGATTTCCTAAAGGACGATCAATAATCGCAATAGGAAGCATAGAGACGATATCATGCCATCGATACCAATGATGTATCGTCGCAAAACTATCTGCCCCCATAATCCATACAAAATTTACGCCACTGTAATGGGTAAGAATATGAAAAATCGTATCTACTGATACTTTACTCCCTATAGCCTGTTCAAAACCTGTTAAGCAAATTTTTGGATGGTCAATAAGTTTAAAACTTAATTGCATTCTCTCCTCTAAAGAGAGCAACTGTGTACAATCCTTTAAAGGATTTCCTGGAGTGATCATCCACCATAACTGATCAAGATGCAAACGCCGAATGGCAATTTTTGCAACAAGAAGATGCCCCGCATGCGGTGGATTAAAGGAACCACCAAAAAGACCCACAACATTAGATCTTTCAACATGTGGCATACAATTTTTCCATGGAAAAAATAATGTTCTCAAGCTCTAACCTGACCATTTCCTTTAACGTGATATTGAAATGATGTTAGCTGTTCAACACCTATGGGACCACGTGCATGCATTTTTCCTGTTGCGATACCAATTTCCATTCCAAAACCAAATTCACCTCCATCAGCAAATTGTGTAGATGCATTGTGCAGCAAAATAGCTGAATCTAAATGATTAAAAAAATTCTTCACCACTTCCAAATCCTCAGCAATAATCGATTCCGTATGTCCTGATGAATAACGCTTGATATGAGCAATGGCTCCCTCAACACCCTCAACTGTTTTAACAGAAAGAATAGCATCAAGATATTCATGCGACCAATCTTCTTCAGAAGCTAATTTGACATCTGGTATAAGAAAAACAATATCTTCTGTGGCGCGAATTTCACATCCCTTCTCCTGTAAAGCAGTTAAAACAGGAAGAAACTTTTTTAATGCTTGGCTGTCAATGAGAACTGTCTCAACAGCACCGCATATCCCTGTTCGCCGCAGCTTTGCATTTAAAACAATATTGCGTGCCATATCTAAATCTGCCGATTTATCAATATAAATATGACAAAGTCCCTCCAAATGAGCAAAAATTGGAACACGTGCATCAGACTGAACGCGGGCAACAAGGCTCTTTCCACCACGTGGTACGATCACATCAATCGCTCCATCCAATCCTTTGAGCATTTCCCCAACGGCAGCACGATCTGTCGTTCCAACCATTTGGATAGCATCTTTGGGTAAACCAGAGCGCTCTAAACCTTGTACCAAAGCTAAATGAAGAGCATGAGAAGAATGAAAGCTATCCGAACCACCGCGCAAAATCGCAGCATTACCTGCTTTTAAGCACAAAGAACTCGCATCAACTGTAACATTGGGACGACTTTCATAAATAATGCCAATCACACCAAGAGGTGTTCGTACACGACTTATATGAAGCCCATTTGGACGTTTCCACGCACTCATAACCTGTCCAACAGGATCAGATAAACGAGCAACTTGACGAACACTGTCTATCATTGCACGTAAACGCAAGTCATCTAATTTTAGCCGATCAATCATTGCAGCTTTCAAATTATTCTGAGCAGCATTCTCTAAATCTTGACAATTCGCCCGTAAAATTTTATCTGACTGAGCCTCTAGACTTAAAGCGATCATTTCTAATGCATTATTCTTTTGCTCAGAAGAAGCAACGGCCAACGCTGCAGCGGCATAGCGTGCTTTTTGTCCCATATCTTTCATTTGTTCTTCTAAAGTCATCGTATTATCCACTCTGCGAAAACAATAAAAACAAAAGTAACTTTTTTAAACAGAATTGATCAAGCAACGTACAATCATATCATTACGATGCACCATAGCAGAGCGCGCCTCATACCCAAGAATAGCTTCAATTTCTTCACTTTTATGTCCTATAATGCGTACAGCCTCATCTTTGTCATAGCTTACAAGTCCACGCGCAATCTCAACCCCATCTGTACCAACAATTGCAACCGTATCCCCACGCTGGAAATTTCCCTCAACGCCAATAACCCCTGCTGCTAATAACGATTTTCCTGTTTCAAGAGCCCTAATGGCTCCTTGATCAATCGTCAAAACACCAGATGGATCTAAATGACCAGAAATCCATGTTTTCCAAGCATTGACAGATTTCTTACTTGCCGCAAAAAAACTCTTGCGTTCACCTTTGTCAATTGCAGCAAGAGGATTCATACGCTTGCCTGAGGTGATAATCATCGCCGTTCCAGCAGCATTAGCTATTTTTCCGGCTTCAAGCTTAGTCTTCATTCCTCCCCGTGAAAACTCTGAAGCAGCAACATCTGCCATTTTTTCGATATCATGCGTAATGGATGCAACAAAAGGTATAAATTCAGCCGTAGGATCACTATGGGGAGACTTTGTATAAAGACCATCAATATCAGATAAAAGTATTAAAAGATCTGCCCCCATCATTGTTGCCACACGTGCAGCTAAACGATCATTATCACCATAACGAATTTCATTTGTCGCAACAGTATCATTCTCATTAATAACAGGTACTGCTCTAAAACGTAAAAGTACATTAATCGTTGCACGTGCATTGAGATAACGCCTTCGCTCTTCCGTATCAAATAAAGTGAGCAAAATTTGGCCTGTTTTGAGCCCATGTTGAGCAAGCGCATCACCATAGGTTTTAGCTAACTCAATTTGCCCCAAAGCAGCACATGCCTGGCTTTCTTCCAATTTCAAAGCCCCCTTAGGAAGCTGTAGCAATGTCCTTCCTAAAGCAATAGCACCTGAAGACACCAACAATATCTCTACACCTTTTTTGTGCAATTCAACAACATCACTAATCAAGCTTTTAAGCCATTCAACCCGTAAACCTGCCTGAGGATCAACCAAAAGGGCAGATCCAATCTTGACCACAATACGTTTATAGTGTGTAAGTTTTTGCGATCCAACAGCCATCTCAATCAACCTTGCTATCCCCACTAATCTCCTCTTTGCGTGACATTTCAATAATATGTGCACCAGCACGCAGCACATTTTCTAAACCTTCGCGGCTAACGGCAGAAAACATCATAACAGGTTGATCCGCAGCTCTTTGCAAAGCTTCCTGTTTCGTTTTACGCTCTTCAATCGTTAGCGTATCTATCTGGCTTAAAGCAATAATTTCAGTTTTATCACTTAGATTATTTCCATATGCCTCAAGTTCACGACGCACAATTTGATATGCTTTTGCAACATCTTCTTCTTGAGCAGAAATCAAATGAAGGAGGACACGACAACGTTCCACATGTCCTAAAAAACGGTCTCCAATTCCCACCCCTTCATGGGCTCCTTCGATTAACCCCGGAATATCAGCCAAAACAAATTCACGACCATCAATTCGTACAACACCAAGATGAGGATGTAGAGTAGTAAAAGGATAATCTGCAACTTTTGGCTTTGCCGCCGTTACAGAAGCTAAAAAAGTTGATTTTCCGGCATTTGGTAAACCAACAAGCCCCGCATCAGCAATTAACTTCAAACGAAGCCATATTGCACGCTCTTCTCCAGCCAAACCTGGATTTGCACGACGCGGTGCCCGATTTGTCGATGTTGTAAAGTGAAGATTGCCAAAACCGCCATTCCCTCCTTTTGCAAGGCGATAGCGCTGTCCCACTTCCGTTAAATCACATATTAACGTTGTATTATCTTCTTCAAAAATTTGCGTCCCAACCGGAACTTTAAGGATGACATCATCACCCTTCTCACCCGTCATATTACGCCCCTTGCCATGTCCCCCTGTTTTTGCTTTAAAATGCTGTTGGTAGCGATAATCAATCAGCGTGTTAAGCCCATCAACAACAAGAGCCCAGACATCACCACCCCGTCCTCCATTCCCTCCATCAGTCCCCCCAAATTCTATGAATTTTTCACGGCGAAATGATACTGCTCCAGAACCTCCATTACCAGAACGAATATAAACTTTAGCTTGATCAAGAAATTTCATTGGAAACACTCACTGAGAAATCAATCTCTCTACCTCTATAGGCAATACATTAATTTTACCAGTTTTTCATCATTGATAACAGAAAAACTGTCGCTATCGCTGATAACTCTTTGAGAAAAAAATCATCACATTTAAATAGGTTAAGTAAAGTTAAGTCTTCTTAAAAGAAGGTGATATTCTTGTATTTTTTTCCCTTAAATTCAAGCGCTAGAAGATAAAGCTCTACTGATTCTGATCGGCTTGCGGGTGGTTTAACATGGTAGACTTTTTTAAAATGCTGTTTTAATCTTGCAAGAAGAGTGTTTTCTGCTCCCCCTTGAAAAGCCTTTACTAAAAAATATCCCCCAGGCTTGAGAACCGAAAGAGCAAAATCAGCCGCAACTTCACATAAATAAATCGTTCTTAAATGATCCGTCTGACGATGACCTGTTGTTGGCGCTGCCATATCAGAAAGAACCACATCCGGTTTTGTCCCTAAAGTTTCAATTAATTTCTGCTGTGCATCTGTATGCAAAAAATCCATTTCCAACATGGCAACTCTAGGTAATGGATCAACATGTAAATAATCAATACCAACAACGCTAGGATCTTCATCACTTGACCCTACTATACGCTCAGCCACCTGACACCACCCCCCAGGTGCTGCTCCTAGATCAATAACCTTTTGACCTTTTTTCAAAAACCTATAGCGCTCATTAATTTCAATGAGTTTATAAGCCGCACGCGAACGATAACCATCTACTTTTGATTGATGGACATAAGGATCATTCAGATGCCTCTCTAACCATCGTCGTGATGAAGCTTTAATGGTTCCTGCTTTCTTTTTTACGCGCTGATATAATTCATGTGACCCTGAGCCTCCATAGCCACCTCTCGGTGTTTTTGTTATTTTTTTCATCATTATTCATTGTCTCCATATTTAATTCTCTAACGCTTGAAATCTCTGCTCTTTCTATGACGACACCATACTCCATCGCGTAACATCAGCTCTATCAAAATTCCTTCCCTTAATCCACGATCAGCAACTCTTAAACGCTGACTTGGCCAAACTTCCCGAATAACATCTAAAATTGCACAACCAGCTAAAACTAAATCTGCTCTCTCGCGTCCAATAAAAGGACTTATGACACGTTTTTCTATATCCCATGATAATAGGCGCTGTGTCATAAGTGTAATGTCTGCATCATTCATCCAAATGCCATCCACTTTTTTCCTATCATAACGCTCTAAATTAAGATACATTCCTGCTAAAGTTGTAACCGTACCGGAGGTTCCCAAAAGATGAAACTTCGAACCTTGTGCTAACTCTCCTAATTTATGACGATCTGAAAAATTATTTAATAACCCTCGCACATAACTTTTCATTTTTTCAAAATCGTCTAAGCTAATATCATTCCCTCCAAAACGTTCAGCAAGCGTAACAACACCAACAGGAAGAGAAGTCCAAGCGATAATTTGTCGAGCTAAACGAAAAGAACGCTTTTGAGAAACATCAAGTAGCACAATTTCTGATGATCCTCCTCCAATATCAAAAAGCACAATTGCGTCAGTATTTGGTTCAACAAGTGTACTACACCCTGTAACAGCAAAACGCGCTTCTGTTTGCCGATCAACAATTTCCAATTCAAGACCTGTCTCCTCCAAAACACGCTGAATAAAATGTCTACCATTTTCTGCAGAACGACAAGCTTCCGTTGCAATCAAGCGATAACGCTTAATATGCCTTTGTTTTAGCTTTAAATGACAAATCTTTAATGCTTCAATCGCACGATCCATAGCTTGTGTATTAAGAAAACCGTTATTTATTAAACCTTCTCCCAATCGTACAATACGAGAAAAAGCATCAACAACACGAAAATATCCAGGTTTACTGGGAGATGCGATAAGAAGACGACAATTATTTGTTCCGAGATCAAGTGCCGCATAAAGAGGTGGAGATTTTACTGAATGGAACCGTCGAAGAAAAGGTGCTTTGAGTTTTTTTGTTTTTTGAGCACCTATCATTATCTGACTATGAAACTCAAAAGCTGCCTCAGATTGAACAAAAATCTGTTTCTGTTCATAATGTTTTTTTCTCTGTTGTCTCTTTATATCAACAAGGACAGAATATGCCTCTGTTCGTGACAATGCAGAATGATTATTTGTATTACTACCGCACTGATCATACAACTGATCTGCTTTGGTATCGTATATTTCTCCTCGCTTTAACTCTTTTGAACCATAATTTAACGGGGTCATTTCCCTTATCCCTTGAGCGTTCCCCCCAATAAATAAACGCGAAAACTCTTCTGCTCATTTCTAAATAAAGCAATAATGCAGCATCAAATGATAAATACAAGAAATCACTCTTTCTTTTCCTATCATTAAAATTTTCTACACTAGCATCATTCAGATTTTTGTATAATCTTTCGGTTGTTTCCGTAAAATCATGTTTCTCTTTATGAACTTAAAACTATAAATTAATCGTTTACGTTCACATCAATTTTTATAAATTATGCTCTTTTCTTTATACCATTTACACGGAGCACACCTCTATTGTAACAAACCTACACTATCATACTATTTACTGACTCTTAAGGTTACAACAACCTATACATTAGTACGGTTTATAAGAAAAATTTTTTTAATCTCGTTATCCACACACGAGCCTCGTTTGTTATATGCAATGAAATGGCTTTGATTATGCTGAAATAAAAGTTCTGTAGTACCACAAACTGCAATTACAATAGCTGTTATTTTGTGAATACCAATAAAAACTATCGTTCAAAAAAATCTCTAGAATTATAAATTTATCTGAAAAATATTAATGCATAATCAGACCGCTTTAAAAATCCATTTGAAGCTTAAAAAAAGAATTTAGTCTACTCATTATTGTAAGGAATAAATCGAGTATTTCTAATCTTTTTTACTTTTAATAAATAACGAAATAACTCTTTAAGCTTTATGGAAAATACTAACTTGATTTTCTATTACATATAAAGAACCTATTGTATCTTTACATTCATAAAACTCTCACTCTTTCCAATAAGTCACCTCGATATCATATTATATAAAAATTATTACTTATTTGACCTTATAATTTACACTCAAAAATATAATACAACGATTTATGAAAAAATGAATCTTATTAAAAAGACTCGATGGATTCTAAGGACGTAAAGAATTAAGTGCCGCATTTAACCCTTTAAATGGTACAGTAAAAGAAAATACCTTTCCTTCTTTAATTTTATAGGAAATACGTACCTTATTGTTCTGCTCTATTTGTCTAGTCAAAACCGGACCTACAGGTGATTGTGCCAAACAAACCGTTTCATTACATTGCGTATAATGAATAAGAACAGGTTTTTTGACATCTTTTACAAACATTTGAATCGGAACATTTATATCAGAATTTGGCAATGTTCGAAAAAGCATCACTGCTTGACCACTTGTCGTAGAAACAAGAGACCAACTAAAAATGGTATTTCCTTCTTGATCATGAACCGTCTGTGTCACATTACATATACCTTGCTTATGTTTCAGCTTTTGTTTTTCGTCACAAATCAAAGTCCAATCATAAAACTGCATAATAATTCGACGTGTTTCGCCAGGTTCTCCCTTAGGTATCGATAAGCGCGGTGGATGCACTGTATAAATATTATTGTTCTCGTTGGCAAAGCTTTCGCTCTTGCCTATTAAGGCAAGAGCAAACAGAACCTTTACTAACATACTTCTCGTTTTTACAATAACAGCTATTTTTTCTATTATCATCTCAACCTCAGAGTAATTCCAGCGCCTATTCCCCAATGACCTCCAGCACTTGTCACAGATACATTCGAGCGAATATTTCCATCTTCAGATGTATAACCAGCACCAATAGCAAATGCAGATTGACTGCGCCATAAACCACTCCCAAATGAAACACTTAAAGATCCTGGTATATCATAGTAACGTAAGTTGGACACCGCTAGACCAATAGCAGCAGCTTGTCTTGCTTCCTTGCGAACATCCTCAATAGCATAATTCAATGTCTCAAACTTCATATCCGTATACGAATTAGCCTCATTAACTCCATCTTTTACAATATGAGAAACTTTCTCATCCGTATACTTATTGGCATCTTCAAGAACTATCTTCATCTGCTCTTCAGTATAATCATGCAACTGACCACCATTAACAGCTTGCTGAGAACCTGTTTCAATCTTTCCATCCGCTACATTATCTATCATAACAGGTTCGCTGTCATTGCCTCCTACTAACGTAACCTTATTCGTCTTTTTACCATCATCATCTTTGTCATATTTAACCGCTCCATCCATAACCGTTGTTGTAATATCTTTTACATGTTGATCAATCGTATCTACTTTCTTTTCAACCTCTTTCACTTTCTCATTCGTCTCCCATAGCTGACCTCCATTCACAACTTCTTGTGAATTCTCTTCAACTTTACCAGCTAAGACATTCTTAATCTTGCTCGACTTGTCATCATGCTTCGCGTCATACGCTCCTTCAGTTTCATTCCAATTTAAACCATTGGATGCAACATTCTTCTCAACATCATGAATACGATTGTTGATATTGGTCATACCTGTATTCACACCATCAAACGCAGCCGCAACATTATCATAGCTCGTCTTCTCATCTGAACTACCGTCACTCTTAAATTGTGCAACCTTGAATTCCGGTGCACTCCATTTCCCATCCTTATAGCCCGCTCCTCCTCCTAAATAGGACGCTAAGACATTACTCATAGAATAAAGCTGTGAACCATTCACCGCATCCGTCGATGTTTCTGAAATCGCTCCACCACGCACTCCAGAAAGAGTCCGTTCCGCTCCATCAATATTGGAAAGGGTAATGCTCGTGCCACTTTTTTCGCCTCCAATGCTAATAACATGCGTCTTTTCATCTTGTTTAACTAAGCTATCACCAACAACTTTGTTAATTTCTTTATGAATATTCGTGAAAGACGTCCCTACTCCTGCTAACGCATCCGCAACATTATCATAACTCTTCTCTTCATCTTTTCCATCAGAGTTGACTGTTTTTAGCTTGAAACTTGGAGCACCCCATTCTCCCTTATCATTATAGCCGGCTCCTCCACCAAAATACTCCGCAAACATCTTATTCATGGAATAGAGTTGTGAACCATTAACCGCATCCGTCGATGCTTTTGAAACATCACCTTCCTTAACACCTGAGAGTGTCCGCGCTGCATTATCACTGTTTGCAATATTGATGCTCGTGCCGCTTTTTTCGCCTCCAATGCTAATAACATGCGTCTTTTCATCTTGTTTAACTAAGCTATCACCAACAACTTTGTTAATTTCTTTATGAATATTCGTGAAAGACGTCCCTACTCCTGCTAACGCATCCGCAACATTATCATAACTCTTCTCTTCATCTTTTCCATCAGAGTTGACTGTTTTTAGCTTGAAACTTGGAGCACCCCATTCTCCCTTATCATTATAGCCGGCTCCTCCACCAAAATAGGTCGCAAACATCTTATTCATGGAATAAAGCTGTGAACCATTAACCGCATCCGTCGATACTTTTGAAACATCACCTTCCTTAACACCTGAGAGTGTCCGCGCTGCATTATCACTGTTTGCAATATTGATGATCGTACCACCTTTTTTACCACCAATGCTGATGACATGCGTCTCATCATCTTGCTTAACTAAGCTATCACTAACAACTTTGTTAATCTCCTTGTTAATCTCGTTATGAATATTCGTGAAAGACGTCCCTACTCCTGCTAACGCATCCGCAACATTATCATAGCTCTTCTCTTCATCCTTGCC
>NZ_JBHIRE010000005.1:0-122266 GCF_042196885.1 Bartonella sp. AA86SXKL
AAGGCGCCCAAGCCCATTTCACGGCGCCGACCGTGAATGGTATAACGATAAAGCCATTGAGCACCACCATCTTTACGTTTGTGAAGTAGCAAGCCGGCACCATCATTATATTTACCAGCTCCCAATGTTGCTACAGCCCTTGCATTAAGACGATTCATAAGAACCATTTTTACTCCTTTCTTGTACAATTTTTACCCACACATCAACCCCGCTTGTGACGTGCAAGCAAGTGGTTTTGATTGATTCAAGATAAACAGATTTGAAATGAGAGAATCCTACGTTATTCGGGCGTCTAATTCAATATGAACAGAGCTAGATTATCATTATAAATCAATATCTTGTATCGTTCATTTATAGATTTTATAAAATCGTCCGGCATTTCTCCGTGACTAGGTGACAATGGCAACTCCATAGCAAAGGGCGAAATAACTTTATCCTGAGTAGTAAATAAAATTATCAGTTCTGTTTTTTCAACTAATACACCAGAAGAACTGTGAAAAGAATCCGATAGTTTATATTTATTGGTGTAAACTCTGATGCGTATATCCATATTTTATCTCACAGCCAGAAAAAAAATCCCGTATCATATTTAACTGAAATGTATTCTCATACTTTTTTCTATTTTCAAAATTAAATAAAATGAACTCGGGAGTAGCGATACGTATTAGAGCTAACACTTCTGCCAAATCGAATCTCTCCGATAAAGTAATCGTCACACTATATGGTACGCTATCTTTTTTCATACATTCTATGTTACGCACCCACGTTTGTTTATATTTTTTACTGTCTAGATTTCTTATCTCTGAAATAACATCTGTGCCTATTTGTATCCCTAAAAAGAACGGATTACTCTTTAATAGCTTCAAATATGGTTGAATATAGATGTGCCCCCTGTTGCAATCCGAAAATATTTTTTACAAATGAGACACATACAAGTATATTTATGAAGTAAATCATAATCGAACTCAAAAGGCTCTCCACCAGAAAGAATAATAAAATCAGATTTTATGTCATTTATTGTATATAAAAATTCAGGCAACGCGTCATCTCTCACCATACATTCCATCGAATACGGACAATGATTGCAGCTCGCACTGCAATTTTCATTACAAATTACAATATTATCGCCCATGAAATTCCTTATTCAAGTTCATATAATCCAATACTAATTGTTTCATGAAAATATTTTGGTATAGACAAAGATCAGAAATTTTTTTAGCCACAAACGCTTTTATCATTGGTAAAGCTTCATCCTTTGATATAGACAGCAAATGAGAAATATAGTCTATCCGTTCTTCTAAATTGAGAGATAATCTTGGACTGGTGAAAAATGTTAAGATATCCAATTCCGGACTGGCTTCTTGACATAAATCCCAATCCACTACCATAAAAGAACTATCAGGAGTAACAATGATATTATCAGGATGTAAATCTCCATGTGATAAGATTATATTTTTGCTTAATCGATCTTGAAAGATCTTATTGATTTGATCAATAATCGCCTTTTGATGTAGCAAATCCATTTGACTCAATACAGTACCCCGGATAAACTCCCATTCGACTACTTCATCGCAAAGTGTTATCAAATTTGGTGCAGGATAGAGACTTTGTCGAAAAGAGCCATCCTTGATGTTTTCATTAATGCACGATGCTTCCGGATAAATTTGCCCATAGCAAAATTCTTGATGCTTGCGTTTCAAGAAATGTTGTTTTGACGATTGTGCATTTTCAGGCTGTAACCAAATGATTTCTTGTTTTCTGACAAAAATAATTAAAGCAGACACCCCAAAAATCACAGCCATAACCACTGCCAACCACAAATTAGCTTGCCAGAATGTTGAAAAAATATGACCGTATAAAAAACTGAATGCAAAGGATACAACAGCTGTAATAATGGCTGTAAATGATAAAACAGTCGCGATAGCTTTGGGATCAAGCAGTGAATTTATAAGAAGAGACGACAGATAAGATCGATAAGCAGATTTAAAAACACATAGCAGTAAAAATCCTAATATAAGAGCCGCAATGATTTGAAATGACATGAGAAAAAAAGCAATGGTTACCATACAACCAATCATTAAGACGGGAAAAATAGGATTTTGAAACTTTGAAAAATACTTCTGAAACAATATATTGGAACTTGCTGAAAAAAAATTCCCAATGATAAAAATAATCGAAACCAAAATAGCAGGTTGAAATGGCAAAAAATCAGAAAATGCGATAGAAACAGTTCGATTATTAACCAAAATAGCAAAAGCTGAAACTGCACTTAAAAAAATAAGAGTGAAGCGATAAGGATTTTTGACTTCTTTACGGCTGGCGCACATAACTGTGAAAATACTCGGATGAGCGTTGATATGAAAACTATCTAATCCCTTCGTCAGTTTTGAAAACATAAAAATAGCAAAAATTAATGAAAGGACTTGAAAAATCACAGGCAATGCAGGATGCACATAATAAAGTATTCCTCCTAAAAAAATAAGTACCGTTGTCACACTATAGGTAACAGCAGCCACTTCGGACTTAACGGAAAACAGTGTGCGATGCTTTGGTACTACAGAAAAGAGTAAACTATCTTCCGCACCTGAGAAACAAGCGGCTGCTAATGTAATACACAACAAATAAGTGGCGTAAGCAAAATATGCATAATTCATAAAAAGAGCTAAAAAACCGCAAAGAAAGAAAAACAGCCCAGTATAAATAACGCGCTTACTTCCATAAACATCTGATAATAAACCCAAGGGGACTTCTAAGATCAAAGGAAGCAATAAAAAATAACTACCGATTAAAACAATATCCGCTTGCGACAAATGCAATTTTTCCGACAAAAAAAGTGGTAAAACAGCAACCACTAGAGCAGTAGACTTGCTAACACTATAAATCTTAAATTGCTTAACCTTATCCACAAAACACCTTCCCATGACATCCGCTACATGCGCCAGATTCTTTCAAAGATTTTAAAACGCTTTGAGCAGACCAATCTATTGCCCCATAATTTTGTAGATTCCCAAAAGCTTCTGAATAAAAGCAATTTTTTAAATCTCCATTATAGTCCAATACCAAGGATGAAAATGGAAATAAACACATTAACGGCGACGAAACGTACGTAGAATTCTCGCCTAAGTAATAATTAATACAATTTACAAAATTTTGTGACGTCCATGAGATTTTCCTTTCTTGGAACTTTTTATCTATATAAATCTGGAGGGGGGATTCTTTCCTTGATAATTCATCTCTCAAATGAAAAAGTGAAGCGTTTGGCGGAAGAGTTTTGTTTCTTAAAGCCTTAGATCGATCCTTTGTATTATTTTTTCTAGAAAAACTAAATGACGACGTATCGAGCGGGCTGAATCCGATATAATCGACATCTTTGCTTATACAAAAATCGATAAAATTAATAATATTTTCTAGAATCTCTTTGGTAACTGTCGCTCTTATTCCTATACTTTGCAGAGGTTGAAGATTCTTAACTGTTTCAATGTTTTTCCACACGCGATCAAATTTATTCGCCCCCCGTATATCATAATATCCTTGGACACTAGTCGAATCCATAGAAATAACAATTTCTTTGAAGATCATCCGTTATCGGGTTATCAAGCGGGGGATATTCTCCCTGATTCTGTTTGGTGTTTAAATCACTATCCGAGGAGTGATCCAGAGGGAATGGTTTACGATCCGTGGAAGAATATTTGGGTTGATATTTATCTTCAATCAGGGACAGATGAAAATACGAAGTCTGCCTATGGTGTTCCGATTACAACCAATCGTAGCTATTCTGACCATCACGTGGATTTTTCGTCTGTTAATAAGAGATTTTTGACGAGTGATGAGTTCGCGTCTTGCATGTATGGAATCAATTCGGGAACCAGTATTATAGGCAATAAAGCGCCTTCTCCCAAAACGTCTGGAGGACACGTTGATACAGAAAATCGTCGTATGATTTCGTATATCGGTTGTGAGGATGGTTGCGGTTATGTGTGGCAATTTTTGTCTGGTTGTTATCCCGTGACGAAATGGCATACAGGGGAACAAGGAAGCAGTTTACGTGTAGACGTAAATGTTATGTTGGGAGGAGGCGATTGGTCCGGTGATGCTAGTAATGGTGAATTTGCGCGGAATTTTGCGCATTGATCACTCCGAACGCCTCTTAGATATGGCTAAGAAATTAGACATATCTGTAGGATTTTTATCTTCTGTCGAGATTGGCAAAAAATCTGTTCCTGTAGGACTGGAGGAAAAGATCATAGAGCTTTATGGTTTATCAAGAGAAGGCTTTACTCTTAAGAAAAGCAGCCTATGCTTGTCGCAAAACTTTTACAATCAAGACTTCTGATCCGTTGAGGCGTGAAGCTGTTGGTGAGTTTGTTAGAAATTTAGAGAATTTTTCACAACAAAACTTAGCAGAATTAAAAGACCTTCTTGAGAAAGTTTGCAAAAAAAGAGGCGTCCTATAGAGATAGGTTGAAAAATCCTATTCCCTCACTTTTATTTACGCGTCCCTCACTGTACAAAATATATGGAAAATCAATAAATTATTTTGGATAAAAAAGAGCATGGTGCCCCCAGAGAGACTCGAACTCCCGACCCCCTGATTACAAATCAGGTGCTCTACCAACTGAGCTATAAGGGCATAACCATGTAGGAGTTAGCACAAACTAACAAAAAGGAAAACAGAAAATTATTAAATTTTATGCATATTAAAAGAAAACTATATAAAAAATAACCAATTTATTTCCTTTTTTCCACTTTTTACAGCAAGGTTGGAACTATCCTTATGTTGATATCTTATAGAATCTTTTATAAGAATGCACCGTTTTGCTATCGAATTACGAATCTGAAGACTTTGATTGATGAGCAAGGTAATTTTCTAGCCAGTGAATATTATAATTACCATCAGCAACATCTTGATTATTAATAAGATCGCGAAAAAGAGGCAGTGTAGTTTTTATCCCATCGACGACAAATTCATCTAAAGCACGCCGTAAACGCATCATACATTCTAAACGGGTACGTCCATGAACAATCAGCTTTCCAATCATGCTATCATAGTAAGGAGGAATACGATAACCTGAATAAGCGCCTGAATCAACACGAATCCCTAAACCTCCAGGTGTATGAAAATGTGTAATGGTTCCAGGTGATGGCGTAAAGTTAATAGGATCTTCTGCATTAATACGGCATTCAATGGCATGACCAGAAAAACAGACTTCATCTTGTGTTACTGAAAGCTTACAGCCTGATGCAATATGGATTTGTTCGTGGACTAAATCTATACCTGTAATTGCTTCAGTTACAGGATGCTCGACTTGTAAACGTGTATTCATTTCAATAAAATAAAATTCGCCATTTTCATAAAGAAATTCAATAGTACCAGCTCCACGATATCCAAGTTGGGCACAGGCATTTGCAACAATACTTCCAATTTTTTTCCGTTCAGTTTCATTAAGTGCAGGTGATGTAGCTTCTTCCCATACTTTTTGATGCCGTCGTTGAAGTGAACAATCGCGTTCTCCTAAATGAATAGCATTTCCCGCACCATCACCTATGACTTGAATTTCAATATGACGGGGTTTTTCTAAATATTTTTCTATGTAAACAGCGTCATCACCAAAAGCAGCTTTCGCTTCTGAACGCGTTGTTTTGAGAGCTATAGAAAATTCTTGTTCAGAATGAACGACTTTCATACCACGTCCACCACCACCTGCAGAAGCTTTTATAATAACGGGATAACCAATTTCACGAGCAGTGCGTAAAGCATCTGATTCTTCAGTGACTGCTCCATCTGAACCGGGAACTACAGGAATACCAAGTTTTTTGGCGGTTTTCTTTGCTTCGATTTTATCGCCCATGATTCGGATGTGAGTAGCTGTTGGACCGATGAATGTAATATCATGGGCTTCTAGAACATCTGCAAATTTTGCATTTTCAGAAAGAAAGCCATAACCTGGATGAACAGCATCCGCTCCTGTAATTTCACAAGCAGCAATAATTTGCTGAATACTCAAATAAGAATCACGAGCGGGAGGAGGGCCAATACAAACACTTTCGTCAGCAAGACGAACATGCATTGCATCTGCATCAGCGGTAGAGTGAACAGCCACGGTTTTTATGCCAAGTTCTTTACATGCACGTAAAACGCGAAGAGCAATTTCTCCTCGATTAGCAATGAGGATTTTTCGAATCATGGTTGCCCCTCGCTTTATTCAACAATAATAAGTGGTTCACCAAATTCAACAGGTTGACCATCTTTGACAAGAACAGTGGTTACCGTACCTGAGCGCGGTGATGAAATTTGATTCATTGTTTTCATGGCTTCAATAATAAGTAATGTCTCCCCTTCAGAAACATTTTGCCCTACTTCTACAAAAGGTTGCGCGCCTGGTGAAGGTGCAAGATAAGCTGTTCCAACCATTGGAGAGGTTATTGTGTTTTTTGATCTATCTTCTTGGATAGATTGTATAGGAGATTCAGCTGTTGGAACTGGAGAAGATGTTACAGAAAAAGTAGGAGTAGAAACAGGAGCATAGATTGCTTGCTCAGAAGAAGTTAAGGTATTTTGGCGTGAGACACAAATACGAAGCTCCCCTTGTTCAACTTCAATGTTCGTTAAATTTGTATCATTCAAAATTTCAGCAAGATCACGAATAATTTTCGTATCAATTGCGTTTTTTGCCGAATCCATTTTTTTTGTTGCCATTTTATTTCTAACTCCTTGATCAATGAAGATCGTCATTATCTCATTTTATGACCGAATATCTCTAGATTAGGGATGACATCTTTTGAGGCTTTAAAGATTTTTATTTCCTTTAAATCATTATACTTTGCAATTTAAAACTTGTATCTGCTTTACGCAAAATTGCACTTATAAGCCTGTTATCAAAAAAGAGAAAGCATAAAATTACCTCATTTACAGTATTCTTCCTAAAACGGATCAGGTATTCACTGTGTATTATCTATCGCTTGTTTTAGAATATCCTGTTTGGCAGCGCCGATGAATATTTTATCACCAATGATGTAAGAAGGTGTTCCCGTAATATGAAGTGCAGAGGCAATTTGAATGTTTTCTTTAAAAGCGTTTTGCAGAGTGGGATCTTGTATTGCATTATGTAGTTTTTTTTCATCTGCTCCTAATGAAACAGCTACTTTAATAGCTTTAGCTTCATTTGCACGACCCTGATACATTAAAAGCGTTTTGTGAAACTGAGGATATTTCTCTGGAAATTGTTTTCGAAATGCGTAGGCAACAGTATGGGCTGCCATAGAATCAGAGCTTAAAATTGGTAAGTCCTTGATAATAACCTTTAAATCTGGATATTCTTTTATCAAGTCTTCTATATTTGAATAGGAAATTTTACAATATCCACAGTTGTAATCAAAAAAATTGACAAGCACTCTTTTACCATTTGGGTTTCCCAAAACAGCGTCATGAGGAGAATGAAAAATCTCTTTTTCTAATGAATGAATGACTGAAGTTTGTTTTTGGTTTTCGTATTCATTCTGTTTTTCCAGCTTATCTTGAAGAATAAGCTGCATTTCAATCATAATTTCTGGATGAGTAAGAAGATACTCTCTGACGATTTGTTGAATATGATGAGAATCAGTATGTGGTATCATTTTTTCTTTAAGCTTAGATAAAAAGCTAGAATCTTCTAAAAGTTGTGATTTAAGCTTTTCTAAGCTTAAATCATTTGCTGTTTTTGAGCGTGACGTTGCGTTTGATAAAGAAGGTAAAAAGATTAAAATACTCGACATAACTATGACTAAAATTTTTGAAAGAAGTGTTATTTTCGAGTTTTGAGAGTGATAATTCATTTGGATACCTTCACATTTTCTAGGGTGTCATTGAGTGAACTATATGAAAAGTGCTATCTATGTGCAATGAAGCATTTAGTTATAGTGTATCTTTAAGAATGAGAAAAAACATCAATTTTTCTCTAAAAAGATTTCATATGATGAACCTTGGCTTGGCAAGGATTATGTTTTGTAAAAGATAAAAAAATTCTCTTTAATTTGTCAAATGTTGTTTTGATGTATAAGGATATCAAAAGCTTTTTGTGCGTGTTTATTTTAAGAAAAAGTACGTTGATAATACAATGAAGAACACTTGTATTATTTTTTCCTGTTGCTTTATTGAATACTGAGAAACAAAATTAAATAATGAAAAGTGAAATTATGAAAACTACAACACATTATGAGCTGTTTATCATTGGAGGAGGGATAAACGGCTGTGGATTGGCAAGAGATGCAGCAGGACGCGGATTTAAAGTGGGATTGGCTGAAATGAACGATCTTGCATCTGGGACCTCAAGTGCGTCAACAAAGCTTATTCATGGTGGGCTTCGTTATCTTGAACACTATGAGTTCAAACTTGTTCGTGAAGCATTGAAAGAACGCGAGATCATTTTACGTATGGCTCCACATATTGTGCGTCCTTTGCGTTTTCTCCTTCCTTATCATAAAGAATTGCGCCCTGCTTGGATGTTGCGTTTTGGACTTTTTATTTATGATTATTTAGGGAATTGGAATCAGAAATTGTGGCGCAGTAAAACGATTAATTTTTCACAAAAATTTTGCTCTACACTGAAGAAAGAATATCAGAGAGGTTTTGAATATTCTGATGCAAGAGTAGATGATGCGCGTTTAGTTATTGGCAATGCTCGTGATGCAGAAAAGTGGGGAGCTGATATAAAAGTACGAACAGAAGTTCTCTCTTTAAAAAAAGAAGACAATAAATGGCATATATTTCTTCAAGACAAGTTAAGTAGCAAAGAATATAGTGTCACAGCTTCTTATATCGCGAATATGACAGGACCTTGGATTGATCATGTTTTGGCAAGCATATTAGATTGTAAAGAACATCCACCAGTACGGCTTGTTAGAGGTTCTCATATTTTGGTTCCCAAGCTTTATACTCATGATCGTGCTTATATTTTTCAAAATGGTGATGGGCGTATTATATTTGCTATTCCGTATCAAGAAGAGTTTACCTTACTTGGAACAACAGATTGTAATTATCAAGGAGATCCGGCTGACGTTCATATTACTGATACAGAAATTGATTATATTTGTGCAGCAGCCAGTGAATATTTCATACAACCAGTGTTGCCTGAAACGATTGTCTGGTCTTACTCTGGAGTTCGTCCACTCTATGATGATGGAGCTTCAAAAGCACAAAAAATTACGCGCGATTATGTTTTAAAAGAAATGGGAACAGGAACGACACCAAAGATACTTAATCTTTATGGTGGAAAGATTACAACTTATCGTAAGTTGGCTGAAGATGCGATGAAATTTGTTGAAAAAGAGCTTGGTAAAAAGGGAGCATCATGGACGGCTAAGGCAGTACTTCCAGGGGGTGATTTTCCCTATAACAAATTAGATACAATCGAAAATAGGATTGCTCTTTTAATGCCAGATTTAGATGCTTTTACACATCGCAGGCTTGCACGCTCCTACGGTACGGAAGCATTGGTGATCTTTGCACATGGTAAGGCAAATAAAGGAAAAAATTTTGGACATGGGCTTTATGAAGTAGAAGTAAAATGGTTGATGGAAAAAGAATGGGCTAAAGTATGTGAAGATGTGTTATGGCGTCGTTCAAAACTGGGGCTCCTATTTAATGAACAAGAGGTTGATACTCTTTCTTCCTATATGCAAAGCCAACAAGAGATTGAACAACGTTTATGATCATTTCATTTTACAAATTGTATCTGCAATATTGTAAAATATTTTCCTTCGAGAGATACTGATATTAGTTATAGATATTAAAAAGGCAATGGTTGTCTATACCCTGATTTTAGTTTTTTTTTGCAAGAATCACAAAATGGCAAAATTAGATAGAATATTTAAGATGAAATTTGTCTATCTTATAAAGTGAAATCTAAGAATATCACCAAAAAGAACTCATTGATAAAAAATAATTTATAATTAGATTCGTGTGAAATAAGGTTTTTTTCTTCTTTAGGAGAAGATAAAGCTACTTTCTGTATCGTTTATTTGCACAATGAGTTAAAAAAATCTAAAGAAAATTAAATCGATCATGAAAAATTGTATAATGTGTTAGTTTAGCATTTATTATCTTAAACGCTGTACTAAATCATGTAAGGGGAGAGGCTTGAAGAGCGTAAGAAGAACTTAT
Source organism: Bartonella sp. AA86SXKL (assembly GCF_042196885.1). Taxonomy (NCBI): domain Bacteria; kingdom Pseudomonadati; phylum Pseudomonadota; class Alphaproteobacteria; order Hyphomicrobiales; family Bartonellaceae; genus Bartonella; species Bartonella sp. AA86SXKL. Next base: position 10,139 of record NZ_JBHIRE010000005.1, read on the forward strand.
AAATGAGATTTTTATATTATAGTAAAAATCTTCTTTTTTCATGTTTATATACCTGAACACTAATCTATGAGAAATGCGATATTGTGTTTTGGCATGATTGATTGTAGTAAACCTTGATATCAATTGGAAATAATGAGCTGTTATTATACTCATGATAGTATAAGAGAATAAAATTTTCCGTAAACTAAAAGTAAGTATTTTTTTATGTATAAAGAGAGAGCTATAGGGACATGAGAGTAATACCCTCATGATATTTTACAACCTTCCATCGCCTATAAAATTTGCAGTAGCACCAATGTTGGACTGGACAGACCGACATTGCAGGTTTTTTTATCGTCTTTTAACGAAAAAAGCTCTCCTTTATACGGAAATGATGGTAGCAGATGCTGTCATTCATGGTGTTCGTGAACAATTGTTGGCTTTTAGCGACAAAGAACGTCCAGTTGCATTACAATTAGGGGGGGCAGATCCGAAAAAGTTAGCAGAAGCTGCACGAATTGCTGAGGATTTTGGCTACAACGAAATAAATCTCAATGTTGGTTGCCCATCAAATCGTGTTCAAGCAGGGGTCTTTGGAGCTTGTTTGATGCTACATCCAGACATTGTGGCAAATGCAGTAGAAGCAATGAAACGAGAGGTTACTATACCTGTAACTGTCAAATGTCGGATTGGAGTGGACGAACAAGATGAAGAGTTAGCGTTAGATCTTTTGGCTAATCAGGTTTGGAATGCTGGATGTGATGCGCTCTGGATACATGCACGCAAGGCATGGCTACAAGGATTGAGTCCGAAAGAAAATCGCAATATTCCGCCCCTTAATTATGAAAGGGTTTACAAATTAAAAGGTCAATATCCTCATAAATTCATTGGGATAAATGGTGGAATTAAATCGATTGATGAGATCAAAGAACACTTAACTTTCTGTGATGCTGTCATGGTTGGTCGCCAAGTTTATCATGATCCAACTTTGTTAAAACATATTGATTTTGAACTCTATGGTGAGTCGCAGAATAGTCTAAGTGAGAGTGATCTTATTGAGGTTATGTGTGATTATGCGGCTCGACATATTGCATCGGGGGGACGGCTTTCTCATGTGACGCGTCACATGATTGGTTTATTTCATGGGCGGGGTGGGGCACGTCGATGGCGGCAAATACTATCAAATGATGCGACAAAACCAAACGCAGATATATGTACTTTAAAAGAAGCTTTTTATGCTCTCATTTAATAACAGTCAGACAATTAACATATATTAAAGTTGAGATCCTTTGCGTTTTGATTTCTTTGCGATAATTTTGATCCCTTCAATTTTATAAGTTTTTGAAAGTTTATAACTTTTATTATGAATAAGAATGTTAGAATTTATATATTAAACGGCATGCTGATTATGCCTATTAAATAAAAAATAGCTTAAGGGTATCACTGTAAAGTAGTCATAAGATATTAATAACATTTTGAATCTTGCACGTTTGTTATTGGGGTAGAAAATAGAATGTAGAAATTATTGCTTTCATAGTATTTAACATTTTTAAAGCACTGTTAAAAAAACAATAAATTATTCATATCCTGTATATATGACGTGATTTTCATAAACATTGTAGATTTTAAAAGGTATCCTTATGATCGCTAGTCCATTTGATGATTTTCGTGCTTTGCTTACAAATTTACCTGTTGCTGATGAGTTTTCTATAATTTTGGCAAAAAAATGGCAAAAAAACTTAACAAAAGAGCAAGGAACATTGGGAAAACTAGGAGATATTGCTGTTTGGTATGCGGGGTGGAGGGGTACAGAAAAACCTATCGTAACGCGACCTTTGGTTGCTATTTTTTCTGGAAACCATGGTATTGTAGAGGAGAATATTACACCATTTCCACAATCTATGACACAAAAAATGGTAGAAAATTTTGCCTCTGGTGGAGCTGCTATCAATCAAATTTGTATTGCTTATGATCTTGGATTAAAAATTTTTGATTTAGCATTGGAATATCCAACAATGAATATTACGAAGGATGCCGCAATGGATGAGCGGAGTGCGGCTGCTACAATGGCATTTGGAATGGAATCCATTGCGGGTGGGACAGATCTTTTATGTATTGGAGAAATGGGAATTGGAAACACAACAATAGCTTCAGCTTTATGCTTAGCATTGTTTGGAGGGGAAGTGGAAGAATGGACAGGAAATGGTATGGAATCAGAAGGTGATTTTTATCAGCGTAAAATTGCAGCGGTTAAGACAGCCATTTCTTTGCATAAGGATTATTTTAATGATCCTTTTGAGATAATGCGTCGCTTAGGAGGACGTGAGATTGCTGCTATGGTTGGTGCTATTTTAGCAGCAAGAATAGAAAAAATACCCGTTATTTTAGATGGTTTTGTGGCAACAGCAGCAGCAGCGGTTCTTTATAAAATGCATCCAAAAGCTCTTGATCATACCCTTGTTGGACATGTTTCTTCTGAGACAGCTCATCGTAAACTTTTAAAAAAAATTGGCAAAGAACCACTTCTAGATTTGGGGATGCGTCTTGGTGAAGGGACAGGAGCAGCTATAGCAGCTGGTATTGTCAAAGCTGCTGTTTTAACACATGCACAAATGGTGGTTTTTTAACAAGAAAGTTTGAATGCCTAAAAGATCATAAGACGGATATAAAAAATCTTAAGAGCTTTGTTCATGCGTCTTGTCGTGTAATTTAATATAATTAAGTGGAAGTTCTGTTGTATATTTAATCTGTTCCATTGCGAAAGAAGAAGAGACATCACGGATGTCAATTTTAGAAATTAATTTTTTATAAAAAAGATCATAAGCTTCAATGTTGGGCACAACAACACGCAATAAATAGTCAATATCTCCACTCATTCGATAAAATTCAATGACTTCACGGAATTCTTGCACAATTTTTGAAAAACGCTTAAACCATTCATGACTATGTGTATTTGTGCGAATAGACACAAAAACAGTGACGTGTGCGTTTACTTTTTCTGGAGAAAGAACAGCAACACGACGTTGAATGACGCCATCTTCTTCAAGTTTTTGAATTCTACGCCAGCAAGGAGTGGTAGAAAGCCCCACTTTTTTAGCAATATCAGCAACAGAAAGTGTCGCATTTTCTTGCAAAAGATGTAAAATTTTTCGGTCAAGACGATCCATATTTTTTCTCAATATTTTAATTTATAAAAATTTACGCACTAAACGACGCAGATATACAATAAGCTCATCGTTAAACCATGGTTTTTTCTGTAACCAAGAAGTATTTCGCCATGACGGATGAGGCAAAGGCATAACATTATAGCCTCGAGGTTGAGGAATGGAAAGAATATTTCTCCAATCACCAACAGTTGCAGAAACGGTTTTATGTTTTAATTCTGTAATGTGCCACTTTTGCGCATAACTGCCAATAGCAAGAACAAGCTTTATTTGAGGCATTGCCTGAAATATCTTTTCATGCCATATTTCTCGACATTCCCGTCTTGGTGGTAAATCAGCTTTATTTTTGTCATAACCTGGAAAACAAAATCCCATAGGAACAATAGCAAAAAGAGATTTATTATAAAATTCTTCTTTCGTGACACCCAGCCAATTACGCAATTTTTCACCAGAGCGATCATTAAAAGGGATAGAAGTTTCATGGACACGCAACCCTGGTGCTTGGCCTGCAATTGCAATCGAAGCAGTATCGGATAAATAAACGACAGGGTTTGGTTCATGAGGAAGAGGAGGAAAATAATGGGGTTGTTGGACGCAAACACGACAGGAATAGATCTCTTTTTCAAGTTTGATAATTGGGCTACATTGTTTCATTAGTAAATAAAATTAAAAAATATTTTTCTTATTCTGTGCGAGGATTTGCTTTGCGCCATTCTTTTGGTCGTTGAAAACTTGATACCCATATTCCTTTCTTTTTCTTCCTAGCTTCTTGCTCTTCTTTGGGGTATTCATAATAATTTACAGCCCAACCATTATGTACAAGTGTTGCGTTGATATTGCTAACTTGTTTTGTTTTACATGTTGCAAGAATACGGCGATATTTATCTGTTTTTTGCCAGTGACATGTAACAATTTGATTTTTTAATAATTGTTCTAAATATTTCTTTGCTTCAAGCCCACAAGGGTAGCGTGCTTCCTTTTTTCCACAAAATTGGTGGAGTTCAGGAGCATCAATTCCAGCTAGTCGAATCTTAATTGAAGAAATCATAATGGTATCGCCATCAATAATTAAAGCATTTCCTTTAACAGAGTTTTGAGAAGAAAAATTTTCTTTTTGAGGCAACCGTTGAGTCTGCTTAAAATAAGTTGACATAATGATAAGAATGCTAGCAGCGACAAAAATACTGAAACCGATAACTTTTAGATTAAAGATTCTTAGATCAAAATGAGAAAAAGATTTTTTCATGAAATAAAGAAACTGCTAACATTACTATAACTCTATTTTAGTATTGTTTATAATTCATCCGAGAAGCTTTATTCATATGACGAAACAATGTCTCGTTTTAATGACAAAATTTTCGTTAGATATCACAATAATCAAATACTCATGCAAAATATATGTAAGCAACTTAAATAATAAATCAACTTATCCAAATCCGTACAAAACATACAAAGTTTAAAGTAAACTTTTTAAACTTAAGGAAATAAAAAAAACACCCCTCAAAAAATAACTTTGAAGAGCAATACTCCCACATTTCTTTTGGAGTATAAAATCTATCAATTTAATAATAATTTTATTTATTTAATTTTTGTTTCTTTAAATTCAACGTGCTTTTTTACAACTGGATCATATTTACGCTTGCTCATTTTATCTGTCATTGTACGGCTGTTTTTCTTTGTTACATAGAAAAAACCAGTATCTGCAGTTGATAAAAGCTTGATCTTAATGGTTGCTGCTTTAGCCATAATGTAAATACCCTATTTATACTGAAAAAATATTATTTCTGTCAAAATTTATTTCCGACATCATCAGATTTTCCGGCAACACTACGGATGTTCTCAAAAAAGTCAAGAGCTGATTAATTTTCTCATAAGTTGGACAAACACCAAAATGACATATAAACCGAAAAAAACAGCCATGGCTATTGAAAAACCAAAGGGTTTAAAGATATCCATGGATTTTCCGATAAAGGTCGGTCCGATGAGCATACCAATTCCATAACAAAAAATAAAAGCAGAATTAGCAGCAGCAAGTTCTTGCCCCTTGAGACGGGCTCCTAAATGTGCAAGACTAATTGTATAAAGGCTCGCTGATACACCACCCAGAAAAAACAAATCAAGCATCAGAATCCATGGATATTGAAGAATCCATGGTACTATAAAAGTTCCTATAAAACCTAGAATAGCGCAACTCATCAGTGGGTAGCGTCGATCTTTGGCGTAGTCGCTTATAATGCTGATAGGAATTAAGAGGAAAATATTCCCAAGTGCAAGGGTTGCCATAAAATGTGCTGCTTCATTCTCATTATAACCAATGGATAAACTAAAGGGTATTATAAGAGTTAATACGCCCATTTGAATGGCCCCGTAAACAAGGACCGCCATCATTGCACTTGGAACGTGAAAAAGATAACGAAAAAATGGCATATATTGATTTTTTTGAAATTCTGGACTTAATTTCCAAGCGGTAAGAATTGGTATAGTAGCAAGCATAATAAGGCTATATCCAACAGCAAAAGGAATAAATCCTTGTGTTCCCACTTTTGCTAGCAGCGTTAGACCTATTATAAACCCTAATCCTAAGACAATAGCATAAATAGAAAGGATCAAACCGCGTTTTTTGGGGGGAGCATAACTGTTGATCCAAAACTCTGACAGGATAAACATAACTGTCATGCTGAAATGTAATATAAACTTTAAAATAAACCAAACCCATATGGGATCAAAAAAATAGAATCCTAAAAAACTTAAAGATCCTATCGCCATCATAAGTAATATTGTTTGAGCGATTCCTAAGCATAAGGCGATTCGAGACGTAAAAATAGCTGCAATAATTGTGGCGATTCCACCAACTGTTCCACTATAGCCGATTGTACTGTTGGAAAGTCCTTTCTCTGCCATAAGAAGAGAAACAAGTTGTGTTCCCATTGCCAATGCTGTTCCAACAGTGCCAATGGTTGCAATAGCGGCAATAATTGCACGCAAAGAATTATTTTGAGAGTCAAAAGGTTTTTTTTTCATGAGAATGGCTTAAGGTACTCTTGTTTATTTAAACAATGAAAAGATGAGCTGAAATGAAAGGAAGCCAAAACTATCCTTTGCAGTTTCTCTCATTTTCTAAGTATAAAAAACTGCAAGATTTTTATATGGTTATTATAGACTTAATAATAAAATTTATCCTCTTGTATACTAGAGAAAGAATATTGTATATATAAAATAATATAAATATTATATAATATAAGTCATTTCTTAAATTGAATTTATTATTCATATTCTATTTAATTGAGGGCAAGAAGCTTAATTTTTTCTTTTCCCATAAAGAGTATACTTTTGTTTTTTTAATTTGTTTTTATGGTAGGATGTCGGTGAAAATTTTATTGGACGAGGTTTTGTTAACAGTTCAAAGCATAAAGCGCCAGCAAAAGGTTGTACCGTTATAAGTTTTACTTCTACAACATCACTGAGCTGATAGCCTTTATGGCTACGCTGTCCTACAAGAACATGTTGTGCTTCATCAAAATGATAATAATCATTTTTAAGTGTAGAAATATGGACAAAACCATCTGTATTGAGTTTATCAAGTGAGATAAAAAGACCTGCTTTTGTAACTCCGGAAATGCGGCCTGTAAAAATACGACCGATTTTATTCGTTAAATAGTGAGCAACAAGCCGATCTATCGTTTCTCTTTCAGCCATCATTGCACGGCGTTCGTATAAAGAAACTTGCGTAGCAATTTCTGCAAGATTTTTTTCTTGTGTATCTGTTAATTGATCATTTCCTAATTTGAGAGCTTTAATGAGTGCTCGATGAATAATGAGATCAGCATAACGACGGATTGGTGATGTAAAATGTGTATAGTTCTGCAAATTCAAACCAAAATGGCCACTATTTTTAGGGTTGTACTCTGCTTGTGATTGTGAACGCAAAATAACTTGATTGACTAGTTCTTGTTGTTGAGTATGAGCGACCTTTTCTAAAATTCTATTAAGGCGCGCTGAGGTAAGTTCGCTTCCGCGGGAGAGTGGTATCCCCAAACTTTGAAGAAAGCTCCGAAGTATTTCTTGCTTAGCAAGAGAAGGTTTTTCATGAATACGATAAATGAGCGGCTGGTGATGTTGTTTTAATGTTTCAGAAGCTGCAATATTGGCTTGTATCATAAACTCTTCAATTAAACGATGCGCTTCTAATTGTGTTTCACTCACAACATCTTTTATGCATCCATTTTGATCAAGAATAATCTTTTTTTCTGCAATTTCTAATTCTAGTGGTTGGCGACGATTTCGCGCAGCTTTAAGGCATGCATAGGCTTCCCATAAGGGGTGCAAAATGCTCTCAAAAAGAGGGGCTATTTTTTCATTTATATTACCTTCAATTGCCAATTGTACTTCTTGATAAGAAAGTTTGGCTCTTACACGAATCATAGTACGATGAAAACTATGTTTTCGTTTATTACCGTTTGCATCAAAAATCATACGAACGGCTAAAGCTGGTCTTTCTTTTCCTTCACGCAGAGAACATAAATCATGAGAAAGGCGTTCAGGTAACATTGGCACAACGGTATCGGGAAAATAAACAGAATTTCCACGTTTCAATGCTTCTTTATCTAAAGCGCTTCCTGTTTTGATATAATAAGAAACATCTGCAATGGCTACAATAATAATCCAACCATCATTATTTGCTGGATCCTTATCCTTGGTTGCATAAACTGCATCATCATGGTCTTTTGCATCTGGTGGATCAATTGTAATAAAGGGTAATTGTTGCCAATCTTCACGATTATCCATATTGGCAGCTTTGATATGTTTGGCTTGCTCAAGAACACTTTCAGGAAAAATATAAGGAATTCCTTTCGAAAGAAGCGCTATCATTGAGAGTGTTTTCTCACTCTTAATGTGCCCTAAAACATTCTTTATTTTTGCGCTCTTTAATCCGTAACCAGTATTTTTTTTTATTTCGACTTCAACGAGATCACCAATTTGAATCTTCATTTCTGGAGACATTTCAACAATGAGTTCATTGGTTTTGCGGTCTATAGGATCAAGGCGCCATTGATTATTTTCCAATTTTCGTACAATAGCAAATGCGCTTTTGGGAGATACGTCAATTTTACGAATAATTCGTCCCGTATAAGGATGACTTGAGCTTTCAGAATTTTTATTTCGAAAAACTTTTACAAGAATATGATCTCCAACACCAATATTACTTCCTTTTATGTGATGAAAAGAGTGTATTTCAATATTGGGCTTTGGAGAATCTTCCCATTCAAGAGGTTGTGCAATAAAACTTCCATCTTTATCACGTCCACTAATTTTCACTAAAGTAACAGGGGGTAATTTTCCTTTGTTTATTGCTCTTTTGTGGTGTTTAGATATGAGATTTTGATCCTTTAACTCACGTAACATATCTCTAAGCCAGATACGAGAATCGCCTTTTAAGTTAAAAGCTTTAGCGATTTCTCGTTTACTTGAGTGGTTAGGATTCTCAATTATAAAGGAAAGGATTGCTTCCTTATTGGGAAAAGTTTTCCCCTTGAATGAAGAGAGATATTTTATGTTTTTTTCACCTTTAGCCAAAATTTATGTCTCTTTTATTTTTGCTTTTGTTTTAGAAGAAGCTCTTTTTGAAGTTGTTTTTTTACTCGATGCTTTAGCCGATATAAGTTCTAGTGCCTCTGGAAGAGTTACACTAATGGGATCTTTATCTTTTGGCAATGTTGCATTAATTTTACCCCAATTGACATAAGGACCATAACGCCCGTTGCGCACGGTAATGGTTCCTCCTTCGGGATGCTCTCCTAATGTTGCCAATGCTTCAGGTGTTGTTCTGCTTTGCCTGGTTTTGTTTTCTTGTTGTTCTGCTAATACTGTAACAGCGCGATTGATACCAATATCAAAAACTTCATCTGCATGAAGAAGGCGCGCAGATTTTCCGTTATGGCTAAGATAGGGACCATATCGTCCAATCGTAGCCGTGATTGTTTTTCCAGTTTCAGGATGAATGCCAATTTCACGGGGAAGGGATAGTAAAGCCAAGGCTTTATCAAGGGTTACATTTTCTGCCTGCCATTCTTTTGGTAATCCTGCACGCTTAACTTCTTTGCTTTCACCAAGTTGAATATAGGGACCAAACCGGCCATTACGAAGAGAGATCTCTTTTCCTGTTTCAGGGGCAATACCAAGTATAACAGGTTCATCATTGCGTACAGCTTCATTCTCTTCTCCAGTATCTGTACCAAGTTGGCGTGTGTATTTACATTCGGGATAATTGGAACAGCCAACAAAAGCACCATAACGCCCAAGTTTTAATGATAATTGACCATTTTTACAAAGAGGACAGGAACGTACATCACTTCCATCTTCGCGTTCAGGAAAGGCGAGAGGTGCTAATGTTACATTTAAAGCATCAAGAACATTAGTTATACGGAGTTCTTGGATATTGATAATAGATGCATTAAATCCATCCCAAAAATCTCGCAATACGTCTTTCCAAGAAAGTTTGCCATCAGAGATAAGATCCAGCTTTTCTTCAAGATCTGCTGTGAAACCATATTCTACATAGCGATTAAAAAAATTTTCAAGAAAGGCTGTAACAATACGTCCCTTGGCATCGGGAATAAGCTTTCGTTTATCAATGACAATATATCCACGGTCACACAATGTCGCCAATGTGGATGCATAAGTTGAAGGACGACCAATTCCTAACTCCTCAAGCTTTTTAATTAATGAAGCTTCAGAATAACGAGCAGGGGGCTCTGTGGTATGTTGTACAGATTCAACTTTTTCTTTTGTAAGTGCTTCACCAGTGTTTATTTGTGGTAAACGTGTTGTTTCATTTTCTTCATTATTTTCTTCGTCTCGTTGATCCGTGTAGACGGAAATAAAGCCATCAAAGCGAATAACAGATCCTGTTGCCCGTAGATTTGCACAGTTTTCTCCTGTCTGTGCTTCAATTTCAACAGTTGTACGTTCAATTTCAGCAGAGCGCATTTGGCTGGCAATAGCACGCTTCCATATCAGCTCATAGAGCTTTGCTTGATCGCTATCGAGAAAATTACGGACTTGACTAGGATTGCGTTGAAAATCTGTTGGACGGATCGCTTCGTGTGCTTCCTGTGCATTTTTTGCCTTTGTTGAATAAAAACGTGGCTTTTCAGGAATATAGTCTTTTCCGAAAGTTTCATGAATAACTTTTCTTGCTGAATCAATAGCCTCAGGTGCTATCTGCACACCATCGGTACGCATATAAGTAATAAGCCCTGCCGTTTCACCATTAATTTCAATGCCTTCATAAAGTTTTTGGGCAATTTGCATAGTGCGAGAAGCTGAAAATCCTAATTTTGAAGAAGCTGCTTGTTGTAGTGTGGAGGTTGTAAATGGAGGAAAAGGATTTCTCTTTGTAGGTTTTGCTTCAACACTGAGTGTATGGTATTGGGCTTGCTCCAACATAAAGCGAATTTGGTCTGCTTGTTCTTGAGATTGAATATCAAGCTTGCCTATTTTTCTTTGATTAAACATTGTCAATCTTGCTTGGAAACTATCATTTCGGATGGTTTTTAACTGTGTTGTAATGGACCAATAATCTTCTTTGATAAAATGTTCTATTTCTGATTCACGATCACAAATAATACGCAAAGCAACCGATTGAACGCGTCCTGCTGAACGCGCACCAGGGAGTTTACGCCATAAAACAGGTGAAAGTGTAAAACCAACGAGATAATCAAGAGCGCGACGTGCAAGATAAGCATCTACAAGTGATGTATCAATATCACGTGGATTGTTCATAGCATCAAGCACAGACTTTTTGGTGATGGCATTGAAGACAACTCTTTTAATAGGTTTATCTTTTAAAACTTTTTTTTGACGGAGAACATCCAGAATATGCCATGAAATAGCTTCCCCTTCACGATCAGGGTCTGTTGCTAATATAAGGCTATCAGCTTCTTTAACGGCTTTTGCTATTTCATTTAAACGTTTAGCGGCAGCAGAATCTATATCCCATTTCATAGAAAAATCTTGATCCGGTAAAACAGAACCATCTTTTGCAGGCAAATCACGAACATGTCCAAATGATGCGACAACTTTGTATTGAGACCCAAGATATTTATTAATTGTTTTTGCTTTTGCTGGAGATTCAACGATAACGATATTCATAATTTTACCCAAATATTGAAATAAAAATTTTTTTATAAACGCCTTTTACGCGAATAGCTAATGCCAATTGCTTAAGAGCACATAAAAAAATATTAGCCATATAAAAAACATGAATATTGTACAACTTATGATTGTCATTATTAGAGTACACCCTATATAGAATTACACGATTTATTTTCCACTGTTATTACAAAAACATACGGCGAAATACTAAGATAACGTCTATTGAGAGGTAGGAGGGGAAATGCTCAAGGATAGAGGATTATGTTTATAAATCATTTAAAAGTTATCCAATATATTACAGACATGTCAAAGCAAATGAATCAGATGGCGCGTCAGGCGCACAGTCCGCTTTTAGCATTGCTTTTGGATATGGTTGCCAAAGAAGGGCAAAGCATTATTAATAGTGCTGAGGCTCTTGGGGAAGATCAAGATTCGACAATGACACACAACCACCAGAGTGTCGAATAAGCTTTCCAGCAAGCTCGAGTTCTACCAACAAGAGGTAGAGAGTTGGGAGTGAAACACCGGAGTGGATACTGAGTGTGTCTAAGTCGATTGGCGTTGTTGAAAGAGCGGAGAAAACTGCTGCACGTGCTGCGTCATCATCATCTGCTAAAGAGAGGCTGCTGTTTTTTTCATCTGCTAAATTAAAATTCTCCTTTTCAAGTTGTAAAGAGGATGATTCCTCAAAAAAATTGAGTTGCGAATTTGGAAGCGGTAAAATTAATGGCGTAAGTGTTTCTATAATGTCAGAAGGATGTGTGGTGAGTAGAGCACCGTCTTTGATAAGATTGTTTGTACCAACAGATCTTGGATCAAGTGGAGAACCGGGAATGGCAAAAATTAACCGTCCCATTTCAGCTGCTTGACGTGCGGTAATTAAGGACCCTGAGCGCAGGGCTGCTTCTACAACCAAGAGACCAAGTGATAGAGCTGCAATAATACGGTTTCTTCTTGGAAAATCGATAGCACGCGGCTTCCAAGAAATGGGCATTTCGCTGATGATGGCTCCACCGTTGGCAATAATATCTTCATGCAACTTTTTATTTTCAGGAGGATAGATATGATCAATTCCTCCAGCCATGACTGCAACAGTTCCTGTTTTTAAACTTGCTTGATGCGCAACGCTATCAATTCCACGAGCGAGCCCAGAAATTGTTACAAAGTCTGCTTCTCCGAGAAAACGTGCAAATTGAGCCGTAAGCTTTTTTCCAGCAGCTGAAGCATTTCGAGAACCTATAATTCCAATAGAAGTTTTTTGAAAAATTGAAACATTACCTTTGATAGCAATAAGCGGCGGAGGGGCTTCTGTAACCTTAAGAAAAGCTGGATAATCTGGTTCTCCCATACCGATAAACCGGACACCTAATTTTTTAGCTTTTTGTATTTCTTTTTCTGCATCTTCTAAGCTTGCTATTTTAATAGATGCAGAACCACCACCTTTTCTACTAAGCTCTGGCAGTGCTGCCAGAGCTTTTTCTGCTGTTTTATAATGATCAATGAGATTGCGAAAACTAACAGCTCCAATATTTTCACTACGCAATAACCGTAACCAGCTTAGACGTTGACGATCAGTAAGCAGGATTCCTTTATTTATCTCCGTGTTGCGTGCCAATCTTACTTTCTTCCCCAATTAATAATCTACCGATATTTGCAGAATGTTTTATAAACACAAATACGCTCATCACAATCAGCATACAATAGAAATAAGAATCGGAAAAATAAAAAACAAATATCGGTGTGATCGTAACAGCAATAAGCGCAGATAATGAAGAATAACGCATGAGGAGAAAAATCGTTATCCATACAATAATAAAAATAATTGCTGCAGGCCAATAGATTCCTAAGCAGACTCCTAGATAGGTAGCAACACCTTTGCCACCTTTAAATTTAAGCCATACGGGGAAAAGATGTCCTAAGAAAACAAAAAAGCCTGCTAGAGAAACAAGGATACTATTGTCTAGCGGATCACTAAAAAACTTTATAACGAAAACAACGATAGTTCCTTTCAACATATCACAAAGAAGTGTTAGAGCAGCAAGCTTTTTATTTCCTGTTCGTAAAACATTTGTTGCTCCAATATTGCCGGAACCGATTGTTCTTATATCACCAATTTTGAACAATTTCGTTAAAAGAAGACCAAATGGAATCGAGCCAATGAGATAAGATATGAGGAAAATAAACCATGGAGTGGATTGAAAAAATATTTCTGCTTCATTCATTAAGAATCTCATTAAATTTGTTGATCAAGTTTAAAAACGTTTTTCCCTTTCACAAAGGTCTGGAGCACGCGTCCTTGAAAACGTGCATTCTCAAAAGGGGTATTTTTTGAACGTGAATAGAGCTTCTCTTTCGAAACAACCCATGGTTCTTCAAGATCAACCACAATAAGGTCTGCATGAGCCCCTTTTTTGAGTGTTCCTGCATTGAGTCCAAAGAGCTTTGCAGGCGCCGTTGACAAAAGTTCCGTTATCCGTAGAAGAGATAGGCTCTCATTATGATAAAGGCGTAAGGCTGCGCTCAATAAGGTCTCCATACCAATAGCGCCAACTGCCGCGTCATTAAATGGTAAATGTTTTGTGTCGATACTCTGAGGATCATGAGAAGAGACAATAACATCTATAATCCCATCCTTTATTGCTTCAATCATTGCTATACGGTCTTCTTCTGTACGCAATGGGGGCATTAAGCGAAAAGAGGTGCGATATTCACCAATGTCATTTTCATTGAAAGATAAATGATTAATAGATACACCCGCTGAAATTTTCTCACTGCGTTTTTTACCTAAACGAAGTGCATCAGCAGAGAGTGCTGTCGATATTTGAGCAGCATGATAGCGTGTTTGCGTTAATACTGCTAATCGCAGATCTCTTTCAAGAGGGATAACTTCTGCTTCGCGAGGGATGCCAGAAAGACCAAGCCAACTGGCAAGCAGTCCTTCATTCATCACACCTTGCCCTGTAAGATCTTTATCTTGCGTTTCATGTATCAATGGAACATCAAAATCACGTGCATAAGTCATTGCACGCCGCATAACAGATGAATTTTGAAGTGTTTTTTTTCCCTCACTAAAAGCAACGGCTCCTGCATCTTTGAGCAAACCAAATTCGGTTATTTCTTGTCCGTTGAAACCTTGTGTGATTGAAGCAACGGGATAAATATTGACCAATGACATTTCCTGTGCTGTATGCGTAATAAATTTAACGAGTGCTACATTATCAATAACTGGATGCGTGTTTGGCATCATAAGAAAGGAAGTAATACCACCTGCTGCGGCCGCGTAACTTGCTGATGTAATTGTTTCACAATGTTCATTCCCTAATTCTTCAACAAAAACGCGCGCATCAACAAGTCCAGGGAGAATTGCTTTGTTTTGTGCGTTAATAACTTCTGCTTCTTCAGGGAATCCCTGATTCAGAGCTTCTTTTCCAGCGGCTATAATTCGTCCATTTTTAACAATAACTGTACCAATTTCATCGATTGCGCGCGAAGGATCAATAATACGAGCATTCTGAAAAACAATTGGTTTTATCATTTTTTTTCTCCACTGATCTTTGCGCGTGAATCTAATAAAGCCTCCATGACAGCCATACGCACTGCAATTCCCATTTCTACTTGTGTCTGAATCATACTTTGTGGTCCATCTGCTATATCGGATGCAATCTCTACACCACGGTTTATTGGTCCAGGGTGCAGAATAATAGAATCATTTTTGGCATAGGCTAAATTTTCTTTATGTAAGCCAAAATAATGGAAATATTCACGCGTAGAAGGAATGAAAGAGCCTGTCATCCGTTCATGCTGTAAGCGCAACATCATGATAACGTCAGCATTTTTAAGACCTTCTTTCATCGTGTTAAAAACCTCAACACTCATATGAGCAATTTCTGCGGGTAAAAGTGTTGAGGGAGCAACAGCACGAACACGAGCACCCAAAGCATTGAGACACAGGATATTGGAACGGGCAACACGTGAGTGTAAGATATCTCCGCAAATCGCAACAGTTAATCCTTCAATACGACCTTTTGCCCTTTTAATGGTTAGAGCATCTAATAAAGCTTGGGTTGGATGTTCGTGGGCACCATCACCTGCATTAATAACACAACAATCAACTTTTTGCGCTAATAAAGCTGCCGCTCCTGCACTGTTATGGCGAAAAACAAGTATATCTGGCTTCATCGCATTGAGAGTTGTAGCAGTATCAAGTAATGTTTCTCCCTTTTTTACAGATGAGTTGCTGATCGCAAGACTCATCACGTGTGCACCTAGCCTTTTACCCGCTAATTCAAAAGAAGATTGTGTTCGCGTAGAGGCTTCAAAAAAGAGATTAATTTGAGTCCGTCCATGCAAAGTAGATTTTATTTTATCAATTTTGTTAGAAAGGATAACATTTGCTTCTGCACGATCAAGCAATGTATTAAGATCTTGTACACTCAGATCTTTAATAGCTAAAAGATGTTGATGAGGGAAAAGTGGAAAAAAATTATTTTGCATCATAGCATTCTTCTTTATCTCTCTCTAAACAGGTTAAACAAGCATTTGTTTGAATATGATAAATGTTTCTTAACTCTAAAAAGACAAATAGTCTATGATATGAATGATTTGAATGTAGGAATATACCTATGAGTGCTGTATCTGCGCAAAACACTCGTCGAAAAAATACATTTCTTAGCGATACGCTTATGTTTCGTATTGCTTCTACTTTGCCTAAGTTTTTGTTAGCAAGTTTTGAAGAAATAGGGGATTTTGCCGCGAGTCGAGAAGCATGGAAACTTTCTTACTTAGCGAATCATTATAAGCCTTTACTATGCTATAATGATGAATGGGGGCAACCAACAGAAAGATTAGAGATCCATTCTTCCTATCAAGCTCTTCAACAATATTCTAGACAAGCAGGTTTGGTTACCTCGCTTTGGGAAAATACGAGCTCAGAAAATGGAGTACGCTATCAAGCGCGTGCGATTCGTTTAGCTTTATCTGCTGGTTTAGAAACAGGACATTTGAATGAAGTTATCATAACGAGTGCAGCTATTGCTGTTTTAATTAGTGATATTGAGCTCTTCAAAAAATGGCAAAATGTACTTTTATCACGCCAATATGATTCCTCATCAAAGCCTATTCATCATAAAAAGGCTGCTTCTCTAACTTGTGCATTTGACGATATTGAAAAATACGCTTTCAATTTTCCAAGTGTTAAGAAAATTTCTTTCGATGAAAGTATGGAACGTGATCTATATCGTTTAAATGTTGTAAAAACCAACGTTATTAATCCTGCCGCTGACGGATATCTTGTTAGTGCAGATTTAGATGGTCATTTAAGTTGTTTTTTTATTCCACGCATACAAGAAAATGGCGCATTAAATGGATCTATATCGATTCGTCATTTAATTCAGCGTTCTGGAGAACTTTTAACACCAGAGGGGGTTGTCGATTTCCAAGGCAGTTATGGCTGGCTTTTGGGAAATGCTGGAGAAGGGCTTAAAGTTATTAAAGATATCGAGACGATGATGCGTTTCGATCAATCTGTCATATCGGCAGGTGTTTTACGAGCGGCTCTTCAATTTGGTATGGATTTTTTTCGGAAAAAAATGCCCAATCAGCCTTTACCTCCACTGACAGAACGTATTTTTGCAGATATTGCATTAGATATAGCTGCCTCACAAGCATTGGTTTTGCGTTTAGCGAGAGCATTTGACAATGCAGCAAATGACCGTTCTGAAGCAGCTTTTGCCCGCATTATGACACCTATTATTGCTTATCATGTAAGTCAATTGGTTGTGCCTATTATTGGTGAAATTATTGCACAACTTGGTATTGAAAGTTTTATAGAGAATAATCCATTATCACAAATGTTGCATAATGGGCCTGCGCGAATTGTGAGAAATAGTTCTGCTAATCAATTGGTAAAGGATGCCATTCTTATTGCTGAAAAAGCACCGGGATTGTTTCAGAAATTGTTAGAAAAAATTGCTCTTGATATTGGACCAGCGGGACCACGAGCAATTGAAATTATTAAGTCAGCAGGTGATATGGCATCAGCAAATGAAGGTGCAGGAAGATTTTTTGTTGAACAAGTAGCTTATGCAGCAGCAGCAGCAGCATTACGTTCTACAGACATAGAACATGTTGCGAATGCCTATATGGAAAGCCGCCTTGGAGGACAATGGAGATCTTCTTACGGGATGCTCATTGCACGATATAATGCAGGGCATTTGCTCAATGTCCTCTATCCTTCCATATGATGAAAGTTTTGAATTCTATTAAGAGCACCTTGCAATATAAAAGCGGCGGCTGCCGAATCAATACGGCTTGCTCGTTTAGCGCGCGATACATTCATTTCTAAAAGAGACCGTTCCGCAGCAATTGTTGATAAACGTTCGTCCCAAAAAACAAATGGAATTTTTGTATAAGCTTTCATATTGCTCACAAAAGCTCTGGTTGCTTGAACACGAGAGCCACTGCTTCCATTCATGTTAAGAGGTAAGCCAATGATAATAACGCCTACATTTTCACGGTCAAAAATTTTAATAAGTGTGTAAGCATCTTCTGTAAATTTTTTTCGCTGTAGTACAGGACGCGGATTTGAGACAATCAGCCCCCTATCAGAAATCGCAATTCCGATAGTTTTTGTCCCTAAATCTAAGCCTGCTATTGTTTGTCTAGGCAAAAGATGTGTTATAACTTCATCTATATTAATAACAGTCATAAAGGTATAATACGTTTTTTAATGTTTCAGATCTATAGTTATATTCTTTATTCATGTTATCTAATATTCTTGCACTTACAAGTGCAGCCTTGTATAGCCAGAATAAAGATCAATAAATAAACAAAAAAGCAGAAAGGCGTAAAGAGTATGTCTGTTGATCAAGAGACAGTCAAGCGGATAGCACATTTAGCAAGGATTGCCCTCCACGATGATGAGATAGAACCTGTGACAAAAAAAATCAATGCTATTTTAGGTTTTGTAGAGCAATTGAATGAAGTTGATGTCAGTGGAGTTGAGCCATTAACATCTGTGATGCCGATGACACTACGAATGCGTGAAGATAGTGTTACAGATGGCGATAAAGCAGCAGATATTGTAGCCAATGCCCCTGTTACAGAAGAAAATTTTTTTCTTGTCTCAAAAATTGTTGAGTAACTTTTTATATTTTTGAAATTTGAGAACCAATATGACTGATTTAACAACTCTCACAATTGCGCAAGCTCGTGATGCTCTAACAAAGAAAAATCTCAAAGCAACAGAATTAACGGAAGCTTATTTACAAGCAATAGAGTTGGCAAATCCAACTTTGAATGCTTATGTAACAATAACAGCAGAACAGGCAATGAAAATGGCTGCTGAATCAGACAGTCGCTTAGCGAAAGAACAGGGAGGGCTTTTGGAAGGAATTCCCTTGGGGATTAAAGATCTTTTTGCAACCTATGGTGTTCATACTCAAGCCTGTTCAAATATCCTTGATGGTTTTAAACCGCACTATGAATCAACTGTCACGGCTAATTTATGGCAAGATGGTGCTGTGATGTTAGGAAAACTTAATATGGATGAGTTTGCTATGGGCTCATCCAACGAAACATCATATTATGGTCCCGTTATTAGTCCATGGAGAAAAAAAGGCTCAAATGAAAAACTCGTACCCGGTGGTTCTTCGGGGGGATCCGCAGCCGCTGTTGCTGCACAAATTTGTGCTGGTGCAACTGCAACCGATACAGGTGGCTCAATACGTCAACCAGCAGCTTTTACTGGAACTGTAGGAATAAAGCCAACTTATGGACGTTGTTCGCGATGGGGCGTTGTCGCGTTTGCTTCATCTCTTGATCAAGCTGGACCTGTTGCTAGAGATGTTCGTGATTGTGCTATCTTACTCAGATCAATGGCCTCTTTTGATGAAAAAGATTCTACTTCCGTCAATTTACCAGTTCCTGATTATGAAAGTTATCTTGGTCAATCAATCAAAGGAATGAAAATCGGTATTCCAAAAGAATATCATGTGGATGGAATGTCTTCAGAAATTATTGAGCTTTGGCAAAAAGGAATAAATTGGTTAAAAGAAGCAGGTGCTGAGATTAAAGATATTTCTTTGCCCCATACAAAATATGCTCTACCTTCTTATTACATTATAGCTCCTGCAGAAGCCTCTTCTAATTTAGCGCGTTATGATGGTGTGCGTTTTGGTTTGCGCATTCCTGGAAAAGACATCATTGAGATGTATGAAAATACGCGTTCTGTTGGTTTTGGTGATGAAGTCAAACGGCGCATTCTGGTTGGGACTTATGTTCTTTCATCAGGTTATTATGATGCCTGTTATTTAAGAGCTCAAAAAGTAAGAACACTCGTAAAACGTGATTTTGATCAATGTTTTGCTTCAGGCATTGATGCTATTTTGACACCAGCAACACCAACACCTGCTTTTGGTATTGCTGATGAAAAAATAAAAAATGATGCTGTAGCAATGTATCTTAATGATATTTTTACGGTACCAGTTAATATGGCTGGTTTACCAGGAATTTCTGTTCCTGCTGGTCTGTCATCAAATGGTTTACCTCTAGGATTGCAATTGATTGGTAAACCTTTTTCTGAAGAAGTCATTTTTCAGATAGCGCACATTATTGAACAAGAAGCAGGAATATTCAGTGCAGAAAAATGGTGGATGTAATAGTCAAAATTCACAAAGGAGCATTTCTCATCCTTAATGAGAAATGCTTTTTTAAAAGGTGGAGGGATGAGCTCTATTTCCTTAATTCGTAGTCTTACCCACCAAGATAGGCTTCTTTAACACGCGAATCAGAGAGCATAGTTTTTCCTTCACCGTGAAATAAAATATGTCCTACCTCTAAAATATAAGCATAGTCAGCTATGGAAAGTGCAGCAAATGCATTTTGTTCAATAAGAAGAACAGTTTTTCCCATATCATTAATTTTTCGAATAATCGAAAAAATTTCTTGAACGAGAAGTGGTGCTAACCCCAACGAGGGTTCATCTAATATGACCATATCAGGATTGCTCATAAGTGCACGGCCCACAGCAACCATCTGTTGTTCACCACCTGACATTGTTCCTCCCAACTGTTTTGCTCTTTCACGTAGGCGCGGAAAAAGGTCAAATATCCATTCAATATCACGGGAAATTCCCTGCTTATCGTGACGAATATAAGCGCCTAGATGAAGATTCTCTAAAACAGTGAGATGGGGCATGATACGTCGTCCTTCAGGGCTTAGAGCAATCCCTAATCGCAAAATCTCTTCTGGTGATTTTTTAATAATAGATTTGCCATTATAGGTAATTTCTCCATAAACAGAGCGATTAAGCCCTGTAATAGAACGTACAATACTGCTTTTTCCTGCACCATTGGCTCCAATTAAAGTGACAATACTGCCCCGCTTTATGGACATAGAAAGATTTTGGACAGCTTTAATGGCGCCATAATGAACGTAAAGATTTTTTATTTTAAGAATATCCATAAACATCTCCGCCAAGATAAGCTTCAATAACTTTAGGGTTATTACGAATTTCATCTGGTGTACCACTGGCAATGCAACAGCCATATTCCATAACCAAAATATGTTGGCAAAGTCCCATAACCACTTTCATATCGTGCTCAATAAGAAGAATTGTAAGATCAAAGTCTTTTTGCACTTTTGCTATGAATTTTCTAAGATCTTCACTTTCTTGTGGATTCATGCCAGCAACAGGTTCATCAAGAAGAAGCAATTTGGGCTTTGTGGCTAACGCACGTGCAATTTCTAGACGTCGTTGCACACCATAAGGTAAAGCTGTTGCCGATTGATTGGCAAGGTGATCAAGTTGTAGCTGTTCAAGGAGCTCCAAGGAATTTTTATAAACTTCCTTCTTTTCTTTTATTGCTTTTGAAAAAAAGAGAGCTGAAGAAAACCAAGGATATTTTTGTCGAACATGCGCTCCTACCATAACATTCTGCAAAACCGTTAACCCTGAGAAAAGACGAATATTTTGAAATGTTCTGGCAATATGGCTTCTACAGATAATATAAGGAGACGCTCCAGAAATTTTTTTCTCATCAAAAAGAATGATGCCGCTTGTAGGAGCATAAAATCCAGAAATCATATTGAAAACTGTTGTTTTTCCAGCACCATTGGGACCAATTAATCCAGTAATACTTCCTCGTTTAATTGCCATATTAACATTATTTACAGCAACTAATCCGCCAAAACGCATTACAATATTATTGAGTGAAAGGATATTGTCGTTCATAGCTTTCCCTCAGTATTAGAAAGCTTTTTGCGTGTCAAAAAGCTATAAATTCCATTCCATGAAAATTCTCGTTGTCCCATTAACCCTTTTCTCCAAAACAAGATAATTACCAGCAATAAAAGGGAAAAAACAACCATACGAAGCCCTGGGGTTTCTGGAATATGTATAAAACCTAAGTCAAATGGACTTTCAATAATACGAAGCCATTCAAGCATGACTGTAATAATAATGCTGCCAATAATGCTCCCTGTAATTGAACCGAGACCACCAGCAACAACAATCATTAAAATATTAAAAGTCAGAAGAAAATTAAACATTTTTGGATCAATGGTTGAAATAAGAGCCGCCATTAATGCGCCACCTATACCTGCAAAAAACGCTCCAACAGTAAAGGAAAAACTACGGTAGAAAAAAGCATTAATTCCCATAGTTTTCGCAGCTATTTCATCATCACGAATAGCACGTAATACGTTACCAGTATTACTTTGCAGTAAGAGGACAATAAAGAGAACTGTAAATGCTAGCCAACCATAGTTCCACCATAATGTTGCATTTTGAGGTATTCCTTTGATTCCCAAAGAGCCATTTGTGAGCGATGTTGCGTTCGTAATGACAATGCGAATAATTTCCGCAAAACCTAATGTTGCAATTCCAAGATAATCGCCACCAAGACGCAATATTG
This sequence comes from Bartonella sp. AA86SXKL, assembly GCF_042196885.1. Classification (NCBI taxonomy): domain Bacteria; kingdom Pseudomonadati; phylum Pseudomonadota; class Alphaproteobacteria; order Hyphomicrobiales; family Bartonellaceae; genus Bartonella; species Bartonella sp. AA86SXKL. Next base: position 32,349 of record NZ_JBHIRE010000005.1, read on the forward strand.
GTAAAGCAATTAATAAACCTACAACAGCAGCACACAAACCACTTACAACAACAGCGATAAAAAAAGGTAACTGCAAATGATATAATGGTTCAGCAATAGGCTCAAGAATCCACATCATTTCTTTTTGTTCAGGGGAAAGAAGTAAAATTGCGCAAACATAAGCACCAATAGCCATAAATCCAGCATGTCCAAGAGAAAACATACCTGTGAAACCGTAAATCAAATTAAGCGAAATTGCCAATATCGCATTAATAGCAATCAGATTGATGATACGAAGCGTATAGTCATTAAAATGGCTATCAGCATAAAATAAAAAACCTATGAGAACTAAAACACTTATACACGATAAAACAGTTGTCGCTGACTTTGCCATTAGATTTTCTCCTGATTTCTTTTACCCATTAATCCTGTGGGCAATATCAATAGAATCAGAATCAATAAAATGAAAGCGAAGGCATCTCGATATCCAGATAGCGCAGGGAAAAATGCGATAATCATAATTTCAATAAACCCTAATAATAATCCTCCCAACATTGCACCTGGTATCGAACCAATACCCCCAATAACAGCAGCGATAAATGCTTTGAGACCAGGAAGAACACCCATATAAGGCTGAATTTGAGGATAACGTAAAGACCACATAATACCAGCTATGGCGGCAAGAGCTGAGCCTATTCCAAATGTAAACGCAATAACTTTATTGACAGACACACCCATCAAACGTGTTGTTTCAATATCATGGGAGATTGCGCGCATAGCAAGACCCGGTTTTGTTTTATGGATAATCCATAATAGTAATAAAATAAGAATTAATGACACAAAGGGAACGATCAGAGACATGGGAGCAATTCTGATGATACCATCTGCTCCTGATCCTAGATGCCATAAAAATGGTGTTACAAGAAAATCTGGCTGTTGTACACCTTTCGGAACACCACTAAAGAGTACAGTAGCAAGATTTTCAATAAAAAAAGAAACACCAATTGCACCGATAAGTGCCGAAATACGCGGAGCATGGCGTAGAGGTTTATAAGCAAATTGATCAACAGCAACACCCACAGCACTTGTAATAAAAATGGAAAAACAAAGAGCTAAAACCCAAATCGGTGTAAAATCTTGCGGGGAAATTTTAAAATAATAAACAAATCCTAGCGCAAGAATTAAAAAAGCAGCAATCCAATAAATTGGAGGACGCCTTTTAAAGCCTATAAAGACCGAATAATAAACAAGAGCAGCAAAAAACAAAAGAAGAAAAGCTACCCAAGCAGGCATAAAGCCAATTGTGGAAAAGAAAACAAAATATGCTCCCAGCATAAAGATATCACCGTGAGCAAAATTAATGAGTCTCAGTATACCGTAGACCATGGTGTAGCCAATAGCAATAAGCCCATAAAGAGATCCCAATGCCAGTGCATTAAAAAAGTACTGGATGAACATTTCAGTGCTCATCTCTCATCCTTCCACATTTGTTAATTTACATAGGATAATAAGAAATTTCTAAGTTTTTGGTTGAGAAAAAAATCCTCAACCAATTCTTGCATTTTAGTAAATAAAACTTTTTAATTAAAAAGCAGGTTTAACTTCTTCTAAATAAACACGTTTTCCATCCTGTATTTTAATGATACCAATAGGAATTTTAGGGTTATGATTTTCATCCATTGACATATCCCCAAAGGGGGTAGGAAAATCTTTTAATTTGCTAAGTGCGATAGTAATTTTTTCACGATCAGTGCTACCAGCATTTTCAATAGCCTTCATAAACATCATATAACTCGTGTATCCCAAAACAGAATTGATATTTGGCTCTTTGTCCGGGTAAGCTTTTTTCCATTCTTTTGTGAATTCTTGCGCAGCTACTGACATATTTGGCATATACTCACTATAGGGAAGTGTCGTATGTAAGAAACCTTCTGCAGCTTTTCCTGCAATCGTAATGGTTTCTGGATTATCCATAGCATCTCCACCCATAATTTGAAACTTCGCCCCTAATTCTCGTGCTTGTTTCATGATGATAGCACCTTCAGAAAAGTAAGATGGAATGAATAAGATATCAGGTTTCTGGGCGATAATTTGCGTGAGAACAGCTGAAAAGTCCTGATCTCCAGAATTATAATTTAAATTTGAGATAACTTCACCACCTAATTTTTTGAAAGCACGCGTAAAATAACTTGCAAGACCAATAGCATAATCGCTTGAAATATCTTTAAGGATAGCAGCCTTTTTTGCGTGTAAAGTTTGGCTTACATAAGTTGCGATTCCTACTCCTTGATAGGAATCAATAAAGCAAGCACGAAAGTAATATTTTTTACCCTGTGTAACAAGGGGACTTGTTGAGGACGTTGCAATGGTTGGAGTTTTTGCCTTTTCAGATATTTCACCACCTGCTAACGAGAGTGAAGAACCATAGCTACCAATGATTCCACTCACTTTTTCACTTGCTGTTAAACGCATAACAGCATTAGCCGCTTCTACTTTATCAGATTTGTTATCAATAATAACAAGTTCCACTTTACGTCCTAAAATTTCTGGAACTTTTTTATGGGCTAATTCTATACCTCTAATTTCAAGCTGACCTCCAAATGCATTTTGACCACTTAATGGAAGATAAACACCAATCTTAATAGGTTCACTCGCATAAACATTTGCTGTAAATGCCATAAATGCTGCGATTATCGTAAGGATTTTCTTCAATTGCATTGCGCATTTTCCTTAATTGAATTGTCGTTTTTTCACCTTATATTGAACTTCTTCATCATGCAAGTTACACATTAATCAAAATATCATTATGTAAAAAAACTTTTATATGACCTCTTTTGTAGGGCACCCCTTGTAAGGTATGTAAAGTGTACAATCAAATAGTTTTATAAATATTCATGTTGATATTCTCTGACATTAACATAGAAGATACGACAATGTGGGGAAATCTTATCTTGGGGCTTGCGTGTTGATACAAGAGCAATGTTTACTTAAACTTAGAGAATCAATATCGTACAATTTATAAGCTACAGGATCACGTTATTATGACGAGTAAGGATGCATTAAAGGGTTGTTCCCCATCTGAGGATAGTATAGGTGCTTGTGGGGAGATTATCGAAATCAGTGGTGTCATTAAGTGGTTTGATGGTAGTAAGGGGTATGGATTTATTGTACCTGATTTACCTCATTTTCCCGATATATTATTGCATGTTACGGTAATGCGAAGGGATGGTTTTCAAACAGCTTTAGAGGGAGCTAAAGTCATTTGTGCTGTGGAAAAAACTGAACGAGGGTTAAAGTGTGTTCAGGTGAAATCTATAGATTGTTCTTCAGCAATTCATCCATCAGAAGTTCCTGCCCGTACCCATGTTGTTGTTACTCCAGAAAGTGGACTAGAACGAGCAATTGTTAAATGGTTTAATCGTGACAAAGGATACGGTTTTCTTAGCCGTGGGCAAGGAACAGAAGATATTTTTATTCATATGGAAACATTGCGCCGTTTTGGCTTAGCAGAGCTTCGTTCTGGCCAAGTTGTTCTTGTACGTTTTGGTAAAGGAGAAAAAGGTTTAATGACAGCAGAGATTTATCCGGACATAGGCATTCCTTTAGCTACGCATTGAATTTCACGAGTGAAATCAGTATGTTTTCTATATTTTTAAAGATTGTTGTTCCGTAAATTGCTATAGAGGTAGATTTTTAAAGAAAATATGGCTCTCGTGAATCCATAAACCAAATGAAGAAAATTTCGCATATTACGTTGAAAGAAACTAGAAAATAACAAGGAAGCAATCCTCTTTTTTTGACTTTTAAACTCTGGTACCTTTTATTTAGAAACAAAATTTAAAATTTTTCTGTGGTGGAGACAAGAATGTTAAAGCCTTTTAAAAAGGGGCATATTGTTTTATTGGTGATGCTTTTTATGTTAGATATGCGTGTTGTTGTAGCAAAGGAGCCCATAGAGATTCCTGTGCATCCAATTCCTTTAGAAATACATACAAAGCAAGGTTCGGTTTTTTATAAGGTAGAGATTGCTTTTACGCCATCTCAAGCAGCAGCTGGTTTAATGTATCGAACTGATTTTCCACGCGATCGTGCAATGCTCTTTAAGCAGCTAAAAAGTTCTCGATCGGGAGATGAGCAGAAAATTTTTATGTGGATGGCAAATACGCCTTTACCTTTAGATATGATTTTCTTAAACTCTGAGGGAATTATTGTATCGATTATTGAAAATACTTCTCCACTTTCAACAAATACCATTTCATCAGAAGTTCCTGCAGCTTTTGCACTTGAAATTAACGCTGGTGAAGTTTCTAAAAAAAAGATACAAAAAGGACAACGTGTTATTCATCCTGTACTTTGTGGAAAGTGCAATAAAAAATGACCGCTGAAGATATTCGTTTTTTTGAATATAATGGTTTGCGATTTGCTTATCGAGAAGAAGGGCAGGGCGCGCCTATTTTGTTGATCCATGGTTTTGGATCTTCTGCACGGGTGAATTGGTATGCAACGGGTTGGTTTCGTATTCTCACTGAAGCAGGATATCGTGTTATTGCTCTTGATAATCGCGGTCACGGAGATTCAGTTAAAAGTTATGATCCTGTCTTTTATACACCTCAAGCTATGGCTGGCGACGCAGTAAAGTTACTGCAGCATTTAGAGTTATCTAAAGCCCATGTTATGGGATATTCTATGGGGGCTCGTATTAGTGCTTTCATGGCTCTTTTGCATCCAACATATGTACACAGTGTTATTTTTGGTGGTTTAGGTATTGGTATGGTGACGGGAGCAGGAAATTGGGAGCCTGTTGCTGAGGCCCTTTTAACAGAAGATATTTCCACTATTACCAATACGCGCGGTTTAATGTTCCGTAAATTTGCAGATCAAACGAAAAGCGATAGGCGTGCTCTTGCTGCTTGTATCATTACATCAAAACAGGAGTTAACGGTGTCTGAAGTTTACAAAATCAAACAACCAGCACTTGTTGCCGTTGGTTCATTAGATGAAATTGGCGGTGATGCAGAGCCATTGGCAGCCTTGTTGCCTTGTGGTAAAGCTTTATCAATTCCTGATCGAGATCATATGTTTGCTGTAGGCGATAAAGTTTATAAAAAAGGCGTTATCGATTTTCTTTCTCGTTATCCTATAAAATAAGAACTCTTCATAGCTTTTAGAATTTACAGAAATACCCAATATTTTTATTTCGTATAAATTGAAAAAAGCTTATTAAAAAATCTTTCTGTTGTGACATAAGTTTTTATAAAAAATGAAAAGAAAAATAAACTCTTATTAGCTTATTTTGTATATTTTCCAGAGACGTAATTCTTCTAAGATTAGATAATTATAATTTAAAGGTTATTAAAAAGAATTATTTTCGAATGATGTAATAAATATTTTTTGCTAAAAAATGTAGTTTTAAATAAAAAAATATTTTTATTTGTATTTTTTATAAAATAAACAAAATTATAAATTATTGATCAATTTATTTTTACGAATATGCGTTTTAAATACAGATGCTAAAATTGGAGATAAAGTAAAATTATTAAAAATATACAGTTTTTTTTTGCCATTTTTTAATCTATACGGGTATATTTAATAATGATAGACTCCTTTTGTAAACGTTCTTTATGAATGCATAAAGAACGTTGTGAATATATGTAATATTAAGTAAATATTCAGATTATGCTTTTTTACTGACGTTACAGAATCATAAGAGTGTCTTATTTGCACGACACGCAATTATTTTAATCGTTTCAAAAAACAGGAGAGCATAGTGAATGCTGATGAAATAAAAAAACTTGATAATTATTTTAAAAATATATTCCAAAACTCAGCATTGCAAGTCAGAGCACGGCCTAAAAAGAGTGATTCTTGTGAGGTTTATATGGGAGATGAGTTTTTAGGCATTATCTATCGAGATGAAGATGAAGATGAGCTCTCCTATAATTTCTCAATGGCTATATTAGATATTGATTTAGAAAATTGATTCGTTATTCATAGTTGAATGAAGTCTTTTTTATCCCATAAGATTTATATAAGTTTTAACGCTTTAAAACTCGTATGGTTATTTCGTGCAATAATAAGATGGTCATGGATAATAATTCCTAATGCATTTGCTGCATCTTTTAATCTATATGTCATTGTTATATCTGCATTAGAGGGGGTGGAATCGCCAGAAGGGTGATTGTGGACTAAGATAAGTCCTGATGCGGATAACTCTAAAGCTCGAGAAATAACTTCACGAGGATAAACAGGGGTATGATCAATGGTTCCAGTTTGTTGTACCTCATCAGCAAGTAAGCCGTTTTTCTTATCAAGAAACAAAATACGAAATTGTTCACGTGTTTCGTGAGCCATAACAGCTTTACAATACGCTAACACTTTATCCCATGATGAAAAAATATCGCGCTTAAACAATTGCGCACGAGCAAGACGTCCAGCAACATCTGAAATAATTTTTAAATCAACTGCAGTGGCGGGACCACATCCTGGAATTTCTTGAAGTCGGTGAATATCCGCTCCCAACACATCAGCTAATGAACCAAAACGTGCTATCAAATTTTTAGCTATGGGTTTTGTGTTTGCACGGGGTATTGTGCGAAAAAGCAATAATTCAAGATATTCATAATCTTCAATTGCATTTCCTTTTGACTTTAAATAGCGCTTCCGAAGACGTTCACGATGGCCTTGATAATGTTTATGAAGCTGTGCGTTTTTCTGAGGCTCTTCACTTTTTCTTTCTGATACTGGGGTGAGTGGAGAACTCGATGTTAATGCAAAGTGATTACTTTGAGTATCTTCCTTTTGATTTAATTTTTTAGCCATAACATCTCTACATTGCGTTAGGTATGCGAATTTGGAATATAAAAAATATTTTTAGGAGATTGTGTAAATATTTCATACCCTTCATTTGTAACACCAATTGTATGTTCATATTGTGCTGTCAGAGAGCGGTCACGGGTAACAGCAGTCCAACCGTCAGATAAAATCTTAACTTGTGGTTTACCAAGGTTAATCATAGGCTCAATTGTAAACATCATACCTTGTTTTAATTCAACTCCTTCTCCAGGGGTTCCATAATGGAGGATATTGGGAGCATCATGAAAAAGCTGGCCGATACCATGTCCGCAAAAATCTCTCACAATTGAACAGCGTTCAGATTCAGCATACTGTTGAATGGCTGCCCCAATATCACCTGTCGTTGCTCCAGGCTTAACGACAGCGATTCCTTGCATAAGACTTTCATAGGTTATTTTTAGCAAGCGTTCTGCTGCACGCCTAATTTTTCCAACAGGATACATTCGGCTTGAATCCCCATGCCAACCATCAAGGATAAAGGTTACATCAACATTTACAATATCACCTTCTTGCAAAGGTCTTTTATTGGGAATGCCATGGCAGACAACGTGATTGATAGATGTACAGCATGAATGGCTGTATCCATGATAATTTAGATCAGCAGGAAGTGCTCCTCGCTTAGCTCCAAAAATAAATACAAAATCATCTATTTCTTGCGTAGTAACGCCCGGCTTAATAATATCTGTAAGCGCATCAAGGCATTCTGCAGCAATACGACCAACTTCACGCATTTTAGCAAAAGCATAATCATCGAAAATGCGGATTTTTCCATTAAATTTTAAAGGGATTTTATTATATTCGATATACTCAGTCATTGTTTCTTCTATTTTCTATTTTTACTCTCTGAATCGGAAAAATGCCTTCTACACTTACATGACACTTTACAGCATAACATTCTACTCCTGATTTTAATGCTAAATCAAACTTACGTCCATAGAGTGGATCAAGATCATGACAAATTGTAAAAGCTGAGCAATCTTCTCGTTGAATAATATAAAGCATAGCAGCTCGTTTTCCTTGTTGTACAACTCCTACGAGCTCATCAAGGTGACGTGCACCACGTTTTGTTTCGCTATCAGGAAATTCTGCTAATCCTTTCTGACGAATAAAATGAACATTTTTGACTTCTAGGTAACAATCAGGAAGAATGTCATCACGTAAAAGAAAGTCAATTCGTGATTGTGTCCCATAGCGTTGTTCTTTTAAAATTGTTTTATATCCACTTAATTCTGGTAGTAATCCGTTTTGAATTGCTTCTAACGCAAGTTTATTGGGTAAAGAAGTATTAATGCCAACCAAAGTATTATCGGCTTCAATAATTTCTAATTGATAGGCATATTTTCGTTTGATGTTGTTATGATAAGAAAGCCAAATATTGGTGTTGAAAGCTGTTAATTCAAGCATTGATCCTGTATTAGGTACAGACACGGTGAGGACATGCTGATCATCTTGTTGAACATCCGCAAGAAAACGTTTATAACGACGGATAAGCTTTGCAGGAAAAAGTTTGGGAATAAAGTGCATATCCCTTTTTTAGGATTTATGATTTCATAATTCAACTGAGATTATGATTTACAGGGGCTGTTCCCTATTAAAAAAAGATAAAATTGATGTAAAAAACGCTACGATATCTTATATAAATTGTTATAAATTCCATCGTTCACTTTAATGGCTTTTAAAATTTATTATTAGGTTTAGAAACTATTATCTTTGAATGAAAAGATAGATTATCTATAATTTATTATTAAACAGCATTAGAGTATTGTGAAAAAGGTTTCGTAAAAACAGTGGAGAGGGAGATAGTTTAAGTGAAACTAGGTAAAATTGATGGCAGGAACGAATAGGAATCGTGAAAATTTAACAAATGGTCCCATTATTATTTTAGTTGAACCGCAGCTTCCTGAAAACATTGGTATGGTCGCAAGGGCAATGGCAAATTTTGGGCTTTCTAAGCTTCGATTAGTCAAACCTCGAGAAATGTTTCCAAATGAAAAAGCTAGAGCTGCTGCAAGTAAAGCTGATCATGTCATTAACAATGCTGTAATTTTTAACACATTGCGTGATTCAATTGCAGATTTACACTATGTTTTTGCCACAACAGCACGTGAAAGATGTGGATTTAAAACTGTAAAAAGTGCTGTCGAAGCAGCAAGCGTATTACGTCAGCGTGAAAGTATCGGACATAAGACCGGGATTGTCTTTGGAAGAGAGAGATGGGGACTAGAAAATGATGAAATCAGCCTTGTTGATGAAATTATTACTTTTCCAGTTAATCCTGCTTTTGCGTCACTTAATATTGCGCAAGCGGTTCTTTTAATGTCTTACGAATGGATGAAAACTGGTTTAGAGAATGTCAGCGATACGGCATTTCGTGCAGCAGAGATGGAACCTGCAAATAAAACAATATTCCATGGTTTTTTATCTCAGTTAGAAGAGGCTTTGAATATCCGTGGGTATTTTAGACCACCAGAACGTAAAGAAGTAATGCTTGCAAATTTGCGCTCTGTTTTTACGCGCGCTAACTTTAGTGAACCTGAGGTTCGTTTATTGCGAGGCATTATATCTTCTTTGGATCATTTTTCGCCACAATATCCACGGGGGAGTAGAGCACCGGAAGAGCGTGATCGTAAAAAAATTAAAAATAAGTGTGAAAACTAATGGATGAACGACCTGTTCTTTTTTTTGATAGCGGTATTGGTGGTTTAACAGTGTTCAGGGAAGCGCGTGTTCTTATCCCTGACATGCAATTTATCTATGTTGCTGATGATGCAGGATTTCCTTATGGAAATTGGAAAGAAAATATTTTGAAAGAGCGTATTTTGAAGATTTTTACAAATCTTTTAACACGTTACAATCCAGCTTTATGTGTGATTGCTTGCAACACTGTTTCTACACTGATGATAGCAGATTTACGACAGAATTTTCCTCATATCCCTTTTGTAGGAACGGTTCCTGCAATTAAATCAGCTGCTGAACAAACAAAATCTGGTTTTATTTCCGTATTAGCGACTCCTGGAACAGTTAAACGTGCTTATACAAATGAATTAATTAACTCTTTTGCTAGACAGTGTCATGTTCAGCTTGTAGGAAGTAAAAAGCTGGCTGGACTTGCTGAAGATTATTTACGGGAAAAATCTATCGATTCAGAAGAGTTAAGAAAAGAAATCCTGCCATGTTTTGTGGAAAAAAATGGACAATATACGGATGTTATTGTTTTAGCCTGCACACATTATCCTTTTTTGATTAATTTCTTTCGTGAACATGCTTTATGGTCCGTTGAGTGGATTGATCCGGCGAAAGCGATCGCCAAACATATCAGATCTTTATTACCATTGTCGGGAAAGATACACCATCAATATATAAAGAAATATCAAGATTTTGCGTTGTTGACATCGAAAAATATCACTTCTTTAACGGAGAATTTGTTTAAAGGATTTGGCTTAAAACTCATGAAAGGAGTTGACTTTGGGTTACGAGACCAATAATGATGATCTAGCTATTTTTTCAAGAAAATAGCATTAATTGACGTGTCCCGTGGATAACTTTGCATATTGATATGTTAAGGTATTCTGTCAGTCTTTAGTATTTAAAGGCAGAGGAGGGCGCGTTTCCTTGGGGTCTTAAGATCTCGTGTTTTATTTTATAAGGAAATGCGATGAGTAAACGCGAAACAACAAAGTATAAAATTGACCGTCGTATGGGAGAAAATATTTGGGGGCGTCCAAAATCTCCTGTCAATCGTCGTGATTATGGTCCAGGTCAGCATGGACAGCGTCGTAAAGGAAAACTTTCTGACTATGGGGTTCAGTTGCGCGCTAAACAGAAATTGAAAGGGTTTTATGGAGATATTTCAGAAAAACAATTTCATAAAACCTATGAAGAGGCAGCTCGTCGACGGGGCGATACTGGCGAAAATCTTATCGGTCTGTTAGAATCACGTTTGGATGCTGTTGTTTATCGTGCAAAATTCGTACCTACGATTTTTGCTTCTCGCCAATTTATCAATCACGGTCATGTTAATGTCAATGGGCGGCGCACAAACATTCAATCTTATCGTTGTAAACCAGGTGATGTTATTGAGGTTCGGGAAAAATCGAAACAACTTGTTTTAGTGTTAGAATCAGTGCAATTGGCAGAACGTGATGTCCCTGATTATATTGAAGCAGATCATAAACAGATGAAAGCAACCTTTACACGTATTCCTGCTTTTGCAGATGTTCCTTATGCTGTGCAAATGGAACCTAATTTGGTTGTTGAATTTTATTCTCGATAATTTTTCTGTAAGAGAAATTATTTCTCTCTTCTATTATGATAACTTCAAAATATTGTGTTATTCTTACAATATTTGAAGTTAATAAGTTCTTTTTGTAAATGGTTCTATATTAAGTTTATTGCTATGTTTTTATAGTCATAAATTTGTATAGTTCCATTTCTTTTTTATGTATCTAATTTATAAATTCAAAAAACATAAATGTAAGCTTGCTTTAATATTTGTTTTTATCTTTGCAAAACGAGCCGTTTATTGTGCAGGATATGGTATTATGAATGATGTTTCAGTTGAATATCAGGCAATAGAAGAAAACAAAGGGAGAGATGATCCTTTAATAAGCGAAGCAGATAATTGTCATCCAATGTTTCGTGTTGCTCCTTCAAGCGTAGAATTTAATAAATTGCGCAAACGACTTTTACGTCATATGCGACAAGCTTTGGATGATTTTTCTATGCTCTCTACAGGGAAAAAATGGCTTGTTGCTTTATCGGGTGGAAAAGACTCTTATGGTTTATTAGCGCTTCTTTTAGACTTAAAGTGGCGAGGTCTTTTATCCGTTGAAATTCTTGCCTGTAATCTTGATCAAGGGCAACCAGGATTTCCTAAGCATATTCTTCCAGATTTTTTAAGTTCTTATAAAATTCCATATCGTATTGAATATCAGGATACTTATTCCATTGTTACAGATAAATTGGCAGAGTCGCAGACATATTGTTCACTTTGTTCTCGATTACGACGTGGTAATCTCTATCGTATTGCACGTGAAGAGGGATGTTCTGCATTAGTTTTAGGTCATCATCGTGATGATGTTTTAGAAACATTTTTTATGAATTTGTTTCATGGTGGTCGATTAGCTGCTATGCCTGGAAAACTTAAAAATGATGAAGGAGATCTTTTTGTGTTACGTCCTCTTGTTTATGCTGCTGAGGAAGATATGGAAAAATTTTCTCAAGAAATGCAATTTCCAATTATTCCTTGTAATCTTTGCGGTAGTCAAGATGGATTACAACGTAATGCAATGAAAGAAATGCTGAAAAATATAGAAAGACAAATGCCAGGACGTAAAGATACGATGATTCGCGCTTTAACAAATGTACGCCCAAGTCATTTGCTTGATAAGAAATTCTTTGATTTTAAAACGTGTTAATAAAAATTAGATATTAAAAAAATAAGTTCAAAGAATTTACGATAAGATACTTATTTATAATGATAATTTATTGTTTTTTAATTTAAATACCGTCAGATTGTTTTGTTTCAAATTCTCTTATATTGCATCTATAAAAAACATCTGCCTGCATATCACAAAGGAAATTCTTGTGTGCATAAAACACTCTTGAAAAAAGTTTCCTTTCACTAACCAATGACTGTCGTAATATGAAAAATGGGAAAATAGTACGGTTGTCGATTTGCTCTTTTGTTAATTAAAAATGGTGAACCTTGTGGATTTTATTCTTTTGCGCCGCTGTCACCGCCATTTAAAGCTCATTTAAGGCATTAAATTAAGAGAATATATAACTGCTTTGTATTTTGGGAGTGTATAGCAAACATTCAGAGCAAGGATTGCTCGTAAATTCTCATGAAGTGAGCTATATAAGTGATCAAGTTCGATTGTGAGTAGCTGATCTTTTTATAAACCGATGCTAATAGAAATCTTCATCATTGAGGACAGGGAAGGAGTTAAATTTTTAAACTGCTATACCATAAAGGTCATAGGCATCCGATTGTTCGATTTTAACGGTGACAAATTCACCAACACGCAGTGGGCGTCGTGATGATATATGGACAACACCATCTATTTCTGGAGCATCGTACTGACTACGTCCTTTGGCAACTTTTCCTTGACTTTCATCGATAAGCACTCGGAGTCTTTTTCCAATTTTTTTCTTTAAAAGATGTGTAGAAATTTGTTGTTGTCTTGCCATAAAACGATGCCAGCGGTTTTCTTTCACCTCTTCAGGAATATTTTCTAATCCCAAATCATTTGCGGCAGCTCCTTTTACTTCTTCATATTTAAAGCACCCCGCGCGTTCAATTTTTGCTTCTTCTAGCCATTCTAGAAGTATATTAAAATCTTCATTCGTTTCACCAGGAAAACCAACGATAAATGTTGATCGCAAAGTAAGATCTGGACATATTTTCCGCCATTTTTCAATTCTACGATTTGTTTTTTCCATAAGTGCGGGACGCTTCATGTGATGCAAAACAGTCGGTGATGCATGCTGAAAAGGTATATCCAGATAAGGAAGAATTTTTTTTGCAGCCATAAGTTCGATAACTTCATCAACATGGGGATAAGGATAAACGTAATGCATACGTACCCAAATACCCATATCGCCTAGTTCACGACAAAGATCAAAGAATTTCGTTTTGATTGTACGATCTTTCCAAGAATTTTCGAGATATTTAAGATCAATACCATAAGCACTCGTATCTTGTGAAATAACCAAAAGTTCTTTTACACCCGCTTGCACGAGTTTTTCAGCTTCACGAAGAACATCGCTGATGGGACGTGAAGTGAGATCACCACGCAAAGTAGGGATGATACAAAAACTACACCGATTAGAGCATCCTTCAGAAATCTTTAAGTAGGCGTAATGGCGAGGTGTTAAACGAATACCTTGGGGAGGAACTAAATCAAGAAAAGGATCATGAACAGGAGGAATTGCTGTATGAACAGCTTCTATAACGCTTTCATAAGCTTGCGGTTTTGTAATAGCCAATACATTAGGATATGTTTGGCGAATAGCATCAGGATCAGCACCAAGACACCCTGTTACAATAACTTTTCCATTTTTTTTAAGAGCTTCATCAATATTGGCTAATGATTCTCTCCTTGCCGAGTCAAGAAAACCACAGGTATTCACAATAACGACATCAGCTCCTTGATGTTGACGTGAAATATCATACCCTTCAGAGCGAAGGCGTGTAATAATTCGCTCAGAATCTACGAGTGCTTTTGGGCATCCGAGGGAGACAAAACTAATACGAGGTGCTACCATAATGATCCTACAATTACTATGAATGATTGAGTTACGCTTTTATTAACTTAAAAATAATGTTCTTTATTTTTATACCTATGCAATACAATCTGTTACAAAGTTATTTGATTTTTTTCTACAAAATTTTATATGTTTTTATGCATGCATACAATTTTGTCTTATTATATCGTAAAATTCCGTCATTGAGGATGATGATATAAGGCTGCTTCCTTCAAAGCATTTAAGTTCTTTTCAAAGTACGTGGTGAATATTTTAAAACTTACTTGTCAAGCCTTGCGTAAGAGAAGGACATGGAGGGGAAGGGGAAAGTGAAACCCGCTCGATAAGGATCTGGATTGTTTATAAACCTAATTGGGGGCATCCTTTGGCTGTGGAGAAGAAGTCAATTGCGTGTGGCACAATAAAAAAATGCTCAACAGTTTCTTACTGCGATATCTATCGCGTACTATAAGGTTTATTTTTTAATATTTTCGAATAAGACCGGTAAGTTTGCCTTGTATTTCTACACGCTCGGATTCGTATGTCCGTACTTCATAATGAGGATTTGCAGCTTCTAATGCAATAGAAGCTCCTTTGCGTCGATAACGTTTTAATGTGGCTTCTTTTTTATCAATAAACGCAACAATAATTTCACCTGTTATTGCTGTATTTTGACGTTTCACAATGATCGTATCTTTATCAAGGATACCAGCCTCCATCATAGAATCATCTTTAACTTCTAATGCGTAGTGCTCACCTGTATTAACCATATCGAGTGGAAGAGAAAGGCTGTTTATTTGTTGCAGTATAGCAGAGGCGGGTACGCTTGCAGAAATACGTCCCATAATAGGAATGGTGATATTTTTTTTTTCTTCTTCATCAAAGGGACTCAAACTTTTTGATATTTCTCTTTTCTTTCTTTCTATCATACTGGGAGAAATTTTACGTGCTAAAGAAAGGTTAAATGTTATTTTTTCAGGGAGTCGAATCACCTCCACAGCACGAGCACGATTGGGCAAGCGACGTATAAAACCTCGTTGTTCTAAGGCTATAATGAGCTTATGAATACCAGACTTTGAAGAAAGTTCTAATGCATTTTTCATTTCTTCAAAAGAAGGAGGAACACCAGTTTCTTTTATATGGTTATGAATAAACAAGAGTAGCTCATATTGTTTACATGTTAACATTCAATATTCCAATCAAAATAATAAAAATTAGTAAAGTAAAAATACATTTATATATAGAACTTTTACAATTTTTATCGCCAAATCAAAATTATTTTCTTTGTTTTTGATCTTATCAATTTAATAAATCAATATTTTTATTTATAGATATATTTAAATTGTTATTTATATACTGTATATATACATTAATATTAAATAATGTATAAATATACTTTATAGTTCTGACTGAATTATCCAATACTAAATTTTGTGACTAGTATTATCCTTTTCTTCTAAAAATATATTTACGTATTTTGTAAATTTTAATATAAAAAAGTTAACTAGAAGGCATTCTATATATTCAGAACACTTAAAATCATTTTGCATACTGCATATTATTTCTGCTTTTTTATTCTTAGTAAAATTATCTACAGCTCTAATAGTGAGCATAATTTATAGTCATTCGGGATATTTTCAATGAGACTAAATTTTGCTTCATATCTACTTTATTCTATAGGATAAATTGGCTTTCGTTATTATTCATTATACATGAACAAAAATCATACTCTCAAAGCCATTGTTGCTCATTGTTCCATTTTCAAGTCTAACGTGTCAACCGCTATATACTATTTTCATGACCCCTAATGTTGCGATAATTTTTGGTTATTAAAAGGAGGCATAAAAGGTATTTTCATTTCTTTTTTATAGTTTTATTCTCTCACTTATATCGGTCAAGAAAATGCTTTTTATTGTTTCAATATAAAAAAGATTTGAAATGAGAAAAACTTACATTATTTGAGACTTTTCACTCAAGTAAAAAATGATAAATTATTATAAATCAATATATTATCTTATAAAGCTGTATTCATATTTGAAAATTGAACACTAAGATATAAAAATAATATTATAATAAAAGGTATTTTTTCTTCTCTACCCATTATGCTCAACAACCCATGTGAGGGGAAGGGGGTATTTCTCATAATTTTAACGCTTCGAATCTATGCAATATTTTGCAGTGAAATTTTTCCTTTATTGAAACTTCAAAAAGAAGATTAAAGAGTACTTATACAATGATGAAGTAAAGGGGCGAAAACGGAAAATTATTGATAACTGAAGAAAATAATAATATTTTTTTTCAAAAGGTGTTGACCAAATGGAAAGTCAACCGTATGTTCCCTTCACTTTCTGCAAACTAGATAGTATGCAAACTAGATAGCTTGTGTGAGAGCGCGTAGCTCAGCTGGTAGAGCAACTGACTTTTAATCAGTAGGTCCAGGGTTCGAATCCCTGCGCGCTCACCAAATTTAAGTAATATCAATAGGCTATAAAAAATTTAAGAATCTTTTTTTGATTCTTTTTGAAGTTTTTATTGATTCTATTTTTATCAGCTGTTTTGGAATAGAGCGATGTTATGCTGTCTCCTTTCCAACAAAAAAGAGCTTTAAGCTTATGGATAGGGTTGTACCTGCGTTGGCAGCACATGTGGTTTCTAATTTTCTCAATCCATAGGTGTTTTTTTTAATATCCACTGCATTACATGATTCGCAAAACAGTTGCTAAAATCACCACTTATTCACACTTATATTATGAAATGAATTTTCTATAAGATGTTGATTTGTTTAACTTTTAATCTTTTTAATATCTACTAGACTACATTTATTTCGTATGAAAACCATAAAAAGATTAACAATACGTTAATTTCTTGGTAAAAGGGGACAATTCAAGAGTGGTATATACGCGAGGGGAATCATTTAAAAACGTAAATTCTTCCGTTGCGTACAAAAGCGTGACGTGGTTTTTACAGTAGTACTTAACAGAAATAAGTGGACTGAATAGATGCCTTCAAATAGAAAAAAGAAAATTACTTTTATGATTAAACCAACACTTCAATTGTTTTCTATGATTGTCATTTCTCAGTCACTGGTATCTTGTTGCGCAAGCCAAACTATGAATTTTTCAATAAAAGATTCCTATCATAATAAACCAATTAACGTAAACACTTCTGTACTACCTCAACAAGTATCCAATAAGAAGAATCAATCAGAAGAAAAAAAGCGTGGACGAGTGATTGTTGGTAAACCTTATCAAATAAAAGGAAAGTGGTATTATCCTCAAAGTGATCCAACTTATAAACGTGTTGGCGAAGCATCTTGGTATGGTTCAGATTTTCATGGACGTTTAACTGCCAATGGTGAAATTTATGACATGAATCTTTTGACTGCTGCTCATCCTACAATGCCTTTACCTAGCTATGCTCGTGTTACTAATTTAAAAAATGGATCTTCAATCGTTGTTAGAGTGAATGATCGCGGACCTTTTATGAAAGACAGAATCATTGATTTATCAAGGCAAGCTGCGACAATACTGGGGTATGTAGATAGGGGGGTCGCAGATGTTAAAGTAGAATATATTGCTGAAGCACCTGTTGGCTATTATGATGCTGCATATTTAATGTCCTCTTATACTCCTGGAAATGCTGCCCCATATTCATTAGCGTCGGAAAATGTTGCGAAAAAAAGAGAAACTGTTTTGTTAAAAGAGCAGCGCAATACAGGGAACAAAAAAGAATTAGCTAAAGCAGCTGCTGTTGAACAAGAACAACGTAATAAAACTGTTGCAGTTAAATTGCCAGAAATTGGTCCTATCATGGTTGATAAGCCGATACCATTCGATCAAGTTGCTTCTATAAATAAGCTAAACAAAAAAACAAAGGTTAATTGGCTACAACTATTTTAAGAAAAAATGCATTGATTTTTTATCTATATAATTTTTTAGTAAAAAAGGTAAGAAATTACGGATTTAGTGTAGGATTTTTATCTTAAAGCGCGTTGTCCTTTTCAAAAAGCGTGGTTGGGTTCTATCATTATAAGTTTAGTACGGACTTTCCACTCCATTGCTGGCCTATTCGTCGTTTTATGATATTGCTTGCTTAATAAAGCGTGTACTTTTCTTGCTGTAATAGCTTTTGCTGGACGAAGGTAGATTATTGTATAAGTCTGTTTTTGTAATCTCTAAAACAACTTGTACAATCGATTTGAGAGGAATAAAAAGCTTAACAAGTAAAAAAATATTTTCTTTTGATTCGTCCTTGTATCTTTCTAAAGTATCTACGGTAATATCTTATGAAAAGATTATGCATTATCTCATGCTTTTGTTTATCATGTTCTTTAATGGAGTAAGTTCCCTCACGAAAAACAGAGCGTCTCAAACAAAATACACTTACATTGCCAATTCATGGACTTATTTAAAAGAGACATACTTTAACACGCTACAAGCCTATTTTACGACAGCGCCTGTGAATGGTATAACTGTTAACGCCTTTAGATATCAGCATCTTTACACTTATGAAGATATAAATCGACACCATCATACACTTTGCAAGTCCCCAATGTTTTGTGCGATAATTCTTAACACTTGAGAGGTTGATAAGAAGTATTTTTACTCTCTTTTTTAATAATTTTTATCCATATACGAACCCTACTTATGACCCGTAAGTAAGCGA
Organism: Bartonella sp. AA86SXKL; assembly: GCF_042196885.1. Classification (NCBI taxonomy): domain Bacteria; kingdom Pseudomonadati; phylum Pseudomonadota; class Alphaproteobacteria; order Hyphomicrobiales; family Bartonellaceae; genus Bartonella; species Bartonella sp. AA86SXKL. The sequence continues at coordinate 51,093 of NZ_JBHIRE010000005.1, forward strand.
TTTTTAATGAATTCAATATGAGAAGAGGGGATGAGAGAATCTTACAGTATCTTTGAGTTAGCTTCAATTTTAAAATGATAATTTATCATAACAAATCAAAATACTATCAATAAAAATAGGAAAAAATCTTTTGTCTCTCATACATTTAAAATGTTAAACTGAACCTATATAGAAGATAAAAAACGTGTCATATTATTTTTTCTAAAGCTAAATGAAAATAAAATCTTTTTATGAGTTGTAAATAATTCCTCAATTTTCAGAAATCAAAAAGTTTTTTCCTATATAAGATTCTTTATGTTGATCTTTGGGATGGGAGGAGCAGCTATGTATACAGCATTAAGGATCTTATTGATATTATGGGGAGTATTGGCATTTGATACGTGGGGGAGAGCACAAGATTTTCAAACTCCCGCATACCAATTGTTATTACTCGATGATGATACAGAGACAGTACTCTATGAAAAACAAAGTGCTATTCCTTTTTTTCCTGCTTCATTAGTAAAATTGATGACAGCAGAAGTTGTATTTCATCAATTAAAAAAAGGATTATTAAAAAGTACGCAGAAATTTAAGGTCAGTGAAAATGCTTGGCGCAAGGGTGGAGCACCTTCTGGTACAACCACTATGTTTGCAAAGATAAAAACAGAAATCAGTGTTTCTGATCTGTTGCGTGGTTTAATTATTGTCAATGGAAATGATGCTGCTATTATTCTTGCTGAAGGAATATCAGGACATGAAGATCATTTTGTAAAACTGATGAATCAGCGCGCAAAAATGATTGGATTATCTCAGAGTCATTTTGTTAATGCAACAGGGCTACCCGAAGAGGGACAATTTGTAACTGTGCGTGATATGATTATATTAGCACGTCATATTGTTCAGGAATATCCGGATTATTATGCACTTTATTGTGAGTCTCATTTTACATGGAATAATATTTTTCAACGTAACAAAAACCCTCTTATTTCTAAGGAAATTGGTGTAGAAGGATTTGGTTTTGGTTACAGTGAAAAAGAAGGTTTTTCAATGGTTGCCACTATTTCTAAAAATCATCGACGTCTTTTTTTAGCAATCAATGGTTTGCAAGATGGTAAAAAATATACAAAAGAAATAGAACGCATTCTTCAATGGGGAATGACGGCTTTTGATCTCAAAACGATTTTCAGAAAAGGAGAAATAGTTGGTCGTGCTGCTGTTTATGGTGGTAAGAAAAATTTTGTTCCACTCATTGTTAAAACACCAATAAGTTTTATGCTTTCGAATGAAAAAAAAGTAAATGTTAAAGCAAAAATTAAATATCATGGTCCATTGAAAGCTCCCATCGTTTCTGGGCAATCAGTTGGCGTTATTCAAATTTTAGAAGATAAAAAGGTTCTTCTGGAAAAACCAGTTTTTGCCGGAATGAATGTTTGGGAAGGAAGTTTCTTTGCAAAAGTAAAAAATGCATTCTATGAAATAACAATTGGATGGTTACGGAAATATTTATAGTTACGCGCTAATAAGGTTAAGATCATACGTGTCAGGTTATTTTATTACATTCGAAGGAGGGGACGGGGTAGGGAAAACGGTGCAGATTTCTTTACTTGCTGAGTCTCTCTCTCACCAAGGTTATGATGTTGTCACAACACGAGAACCAGGAGGAACGCCAGGAGCAGAAGCAATCCGGCATATTTTGTTGTCGGGGCAGGCGCGACAGTATGGACCGTTGATTGAAGCTGTTTTGTTTACAGCTGCACGTGTCGACCATGTTACTGAGGTTATCGCACCTTCTTTGCAAAAAGGTAAAATCGTTTTATGTGACCGCTTTATTGATTCTACACGCGTTTATCAAGGACTCAATAATAGAGTCAGTTCTTCTTTTCTTTCTGTTTTAGAGTGTATTGCGCTCAATGGTATTTTGCCTCATTTAACATTTTTATTAGATATGCCAGCAATGTGTGGTATGAAGCGTGCAAATTTGCGAAGAAAAAAAACAGAAGAAATTGATTATTTTGAAAAAGATCAGTTGGAAATTCAAGAACAAAGGCGTCAGGCTTTTCTTCAATTGGCCAAACAAGAACCCCATAGATTTCGAGTCATTGATGCCACTGGCTCAGTAGAAGCTATTGCTCATCAAATAAAAAATATTTGTCATCAGGTATTGTTGGATCAGCTTTCATGAGTAATTTAAATACCTTACGCCAATATGATGATATTGATACAATTTTATCACCATCCCAGAACAATGTTATCTTTGGTCATGAGGATGTGCGTCATTTTTTGACACAAATGCTTAAAGAAGAGCGTTTGCATCATGCATTATTATTTGAAGGAGAATATGGGATTGGAAAGGCTACATTAGCCTTTCATCTTGCTTGGAACATTTTAAGTTTTCAACAGAGTGCTTTCTTGAAACCCGATCCTTATTCTACCCCATGGCGCCAAATTACACAAGGAAGTCACCCTGGTCTTTTGTATATTTCACGTCGATTTGATGTGAAAACGCAAAAGTTTAAAACAGGAATACTCGTTGATGATATCCGTGATATTATGCATTTTTTAAGCCGAACATCACAAGATAATGGATGGCGTATTGTTATTATTGATTCTGCAGATGATATGAATAGAAATGCAGCGAATGCAATTCTCAAAATACTTGAAGAACCACCTACAAAAACGTTATTTGTTATTATCGCACATTCTTCAGGAAAATTGCTTCCAACAATCCATTCACGGTGTCAAAAAATTTCTTTTCGTCCGTTGAATAACGATGAAATGAAAAAAGTTATTACACATATTTTCGCCCATCAGGATTTACCTGATGAAAAAACAATTGAAATGATTATTAAAAAATCTAAAGGAAGCCCTCGAAAAGCCGCTTTACTTATTTGCCATGGCGGTCTTGAAATTATTAAAACAATTGATGTTTTCCTAGAGAAACCTGTTTGTAACGCAACAATTGTACATACTCTTGCACAAACATTTTCATCTGCTTACTCTACATTTCAATTTCAACAATTTTGTGATGAAATTCTTAATAAAATTCAAAAAAAAGCTATCATGCTCGTTGAAAAGGGAGACTTATTTCTCTCAAAAAAATATGCGGAAAAATGGCAGGAGATTCATCAAGAAATAGAGGAAATACAACTGTTTAATCTCGATAAAAAGCAGTTTGTTATTAACTTACTTTTTAAAGTTCATAAGATCATTCATGAGAATTAGTTTTTCCGTGACAATGCGATGAACAAACGTTATGTCATAATATCTTCTATTTATAGCGTTTTACAACGAGTATGACATGCGTGACACATATTACATAACAACTCCCATTTTTTATCCTAATGGTGCTCCACATATTGGACATGCTTATAGTGCCATTGCAAGCGATGTTTTAGCCCGCTTTCAACGGTTAAACGGAAAAAATGTATTTTTTCTTTCTGGTACAGATGAGCATGGTCTCAAGATGCAACAAACCGCAGCAGCATTAGGCATATCACCTCAGCAACTTGCAGATCGTAATAGTGCGGTGTTTCAAAAAATGCTTGCAGTATTAAATTGTTCTAACGATGATTTTATCCGTACGACAGAAGAACGCCATTATCAAGCTTGTCAAGAAATTTGGAAAAAGATGGAAGCAAATGGCGATATTTATCTCGGTCATTATACGGGGTGGTATTCGATTCGCCAAGAAGCCTATTATGAAGAAAAAGATACGGAAATTGGAGCAGACAACATCCGTCGTGAGAAGGAATTAGGCTCTCCAGTTGAATGGAATGAAGAAGAAAGTTATTTTTTTAGACTTTCTCATTATGAAAAAGCTCTTCTTGAATATTATGAAAAACATCCTGATTTTATTGCTCCATTTGAGCGGCGTAATGAAATTATAAGTTTTATCAAATCAGGTTTAAAAGATATCTCTATTTCACGCGCAAGTTTTAACTGGGGAATTGCTGTTCCTGAGAATCCAAAGCACGTGATGTATGTCTGGGTTGATGCGCTTACAAATTATCTATCAGCAATAGGTTTTTTCAATGAAAATTCAAAAAAACGTGATTTTTGGCCTGCAAATACGCATATTATTGGTAAGGATATTATTCGTTTTCATGCAGTCTATTGGCCGGCATTTTTAATGTCTGCTGGAATTGAATTGCCTAAAAGTATTTTTGCACATGGTTTTTTACTTAATCGTGGTGCAAAAATGTCAAAATCTATTGGAAATGTCGTTGATCCTTTTGAAATGGTTGATCACTATGGTCTTGATCAGGTCCGTTATTTCCTTCTCCGTGAAGTGCCATTCGGACAAGATGGTAGTTATAGTCATGAAAGCCTTGTGAACCGTATTAATGCTGATCTTGCTAACGATCTTGGTAATTTAGCACAGCGCTGTTTGTCTATGATTGCCAAAAATTGTAATGCACAAGTCCCGAAACCAGCTTCATTTTTAGCTCAAGATAAACAGCTTTTAGAACAATCTCTTCAAGTACTTGAAACTGTACACCAAGCTATGTGTTCTTATAGTATGCATTTAGCACTTTCAGCTATTTTTTCAATTGTAGCAGATGCCAATCGTTATTTTGCCAACGAACAACCTTGGAGTTTACGTAAAAATGATCGAGAGCGATTTTCTACAGTTCTTTATATAACTGTAGAAATCTTGCGGAGAATAGGAATTATGCTTTTGCCTTTCATCCCCCAATCAGCTGCGAAACTTCTTGATAGCCTTGCGGTTGCTGAAGATGATCGGTTATTGTATCATATAAGTCATTCAAAAATTCAAGAAGGGCTTAATCTTCCACCACCAGAACCAATTTTTCCTCGTTATATCTTGAAGAAAGAAGACACTCATCATGTTGATTGATACACATTGTCATCTTGATTTTGAAGACTTTTCACAAGATTTGGATAATGTTATCCAACGGGCTTTAGATGCTGACGTTAAACGTATGATAACAATTTCAACCCATGTTCATAAGTTAGATAAACTGTTAGCCATTGCGCAAAGCTATGATCAAGTCTTTTGTTCCGTTGGAACACACCCCAATCACGCGCATGAAGAACAAAATATTACAGCGGAAAAGCTTATACAGCTCTCGAATCACCCTAAAATTGTTGCGTTTGGGGAAGGGGGCCTTGATTATCATTATGATTACTCTACACCAGAAGAGCAAAAGAAAGTTTTTCAAGAACATATCATTGCTTCTCGAGAAACACAGATTCCTCTTGTTATACATTCACGCAATGCCGATATCGATATGGAGAAAATATTACGTGAACAGATAAAAGAAGGAGCTTTTCCCTTTATCCTTCATTGTTATTCGTCTGGAATGCAACTTGCTCGTGCTGGAATTGAACTTGGTGGTTATATTTCTTTTTCGGGTATTCTTACTTTTAAAAACGCACTTGAAATCCGTGAAATAGCAAAAATTGTGCCCCATGAGCATTTGTTAGTGGAAACAGATGCTCCATTCTTAGCACCTAATCCCCATCGGGGCAAAACAAATGAACCATCTTTTGTATGTTATACAGCAGCTGTTTTGGCTGAAACAATTGGCTTAAGCATTGAAGAAATAGCTCAAATAACAACGCGTAATGCTTTTCGTTTATTTAGCAAAATGAAATAAGGCAAAAGATATGTGTGATCAATACCGATTTACAATATTAGGTTGTGGTCCTTCTCCAGGAGTGCCAAGACCTAATGGTGATTGGGGAACATGTGATCCGAATAACCCTAAAAATAAACGCTACAGAAGTTCTTTATTAGTTGAACGTATTAAACCTTCTGGAGACAAAACAACGATCGTTATTGATACAGGTCCAGATTTTCGCTCACAAATGATCGATGCGCGTGTAAGCCATCTTGATGCTGCTCTTTACACGCATTCTCATGCAGACCATATCCACGGTATTGATGATTTACGCAGCTATGCACTTGCACAAAAACGTTTAATAGATATCTATGCCGACAGATTTACACTAGAGCATCTCAAAAGTGCTTTTGGATATTGTTTTCAAACTCTAAAAGATTCATCTTATTCTCCCATTTTAAAAGAACATCTTATCAATGAAGATAGCCAATTTATTATTCAGGGGCAGGGCGGAGAAATAAGTGTCAATACACATTTACAACACCACGGAAACATTCATTCCTTAGGTTTTCGGATTGGGAATGTTGCCTATTGTACGGATGTTAGTAAATTTCCTGAAAAAACTTTATCCAAATTAATGGATTTAGATGTTCTCATCATTGAAGCTCTTCAATTTAAATCCCATCCGAGTCATTTTTCTGTTGATCAAGCATTACAGTGGATAGAATATTTAAAGCCAAAACAAGCAATACTCACACATATGGACAGATCGCTGGATTACAATAAGGTAATAAATTACGTTCCATCCTATGTAAAACCTGCATATCAAGGTCTTACTTTTGAAACAGATGCGTAAGCTTATTATGCGCAATATTTTAAGTTAAATAAAACACTTTTAAATTTATCCTTTATTTTATTTCATTTTTGACATATTTAGTGTTTTTATGTCAAAAATGAGGCTTTTATGTATAAGAATTTTAAGCGGGGTGTATGTATTGTGGTTTTAGCGGTTTCCTTGACAGCATGTGGGGGGCGTTTAGAAAAAAATATTGCAACGACAACATTACATGACGGATCAATGAGTTGTGCCGATATTCAACGGGAGTTTTTTGCTAATAAACGTCAGATTAATGATACAATTACAGAGCGTTCTAAAGCAAGAAATAAAAACGTGGCTTTAGCAGCGGTAAGTGTTGTATTTGTACCTGCTTTGTTTTTTATGGATACTAAATCCAGTGAAAGTAATGAAATTTCGGCTTTAAATAATCGTAATGCTGTTTTAAGTGATCTTGCACGTATGAAGCGTTGTAAAATAGTACAGTAATTTTTCTTAATTTTTGGTCTTTAAGGTATATACCTTAAAGACCAAATTTTATTTTAAAAGTAAATTGTATGATATAAATATTATGATGATGTTTTAAAGTAGGGTTTTCTGTATCATATTATCGCATAATATATATTATGGAACTTTATGAGGAAGTATAACTAGCATCAGCGTTTTGAGGAACGAAGCTTTAAAATGAGCTACTTAAGTTAACTAAGATCGAAAATCGAGCCTGTTATTCTGGCTCGAAAATTTTAATCACAATGTTTTTTTATTTTTTACTCTTTTAAAAAAAATAATTACAATTTGTAGTACTATAAAAGCTAAAAACAATATTCCATGAAATAATGGTACAAATGGCTGATAAATAAAATCGGAATAATATATTGTTATTGCTTCAATCAACGCTGCAATACACCACACAATGATACCCCATAGTGAATACATCCAAAGTCCAACTAAGGCAATAGGATAGAGAATAGCCAATATAGCTGATGTAAATTGCCACTGCCAAGGCATAAGATCAAAACGCCATAGAATACCTGGAAAAACACCAACAAGGCGTATCCAATAACAAATACCTAGAACTAAGCAAATAAGTGCCAAAAAACGTAAGTAACAGTTATAGATTAAATTGATTTTTGAAATCTGTTTGTGAGAATTATTTTTCACAATAATAACTCTTGTTCAACAGGTTGGAAGTAAGAATCTACCATTTCATCTGTCACATTTGAAAGTTTATCTGGTTGCCATTGAGGTCTTTTATCCTTATCGATTAACATAGCACGTATACCTTCATAAAAATCATGTGAATGAAGCATATGATACGCTATGCGGTTTTCAATTTTCATACAATCTTCCAACGTTTGAGATGAATTTTGTTTCATTTGTTTCCAGATAACTTTTAAACTTGTCGGAGAACGTGACTGCAAAATATCATAACATTCTTTAGCAAATAAAACATCTTCATTGCTTTTTTTATGTAGCAACTCAAGACATTCTTCTAAGGTATGGGCACTAAAACAAGTGTTAATAATACAACGTATTTCATGACTTGTTTCATAGTCTTTTGTAATTGCTCGCTCGTTTAAAGCTAAAGTAGGATCTCCTTGCTCAATAACAGCTTTTCTAATCATATCGAATTCAGTTTCAGCAACGGCGTGTGTTGCTAATCCTAAATTTAAGCAATCTCCCCACTTTATACATGCGCCCGTTAATGCAAGATAGATACCAAAATGATTGGGAAGAGATGGTAAGAAAAAACTTGCACCTACATCTGGAAAAAATCCAATCGCACCTTCTGGCATAGCAAAAACTGTATTTTCTGTAACAATTCGATGCGAGCCATAGAGAGAAATACCTACCCCACCTCCCATCCAAATACCGTTTAAGAAAGAAATGTAGGGCTTTGAAAAATGTTTGATATAAGCATTTAAACTATATTCATTCCTAAAGTATTGACAAGAAGCAGTACTTTTCCCCATATGATAGATTTCTACAACATCTCCACCAGCACAAAAAGCACGCCCCTCCCCTTCAATTAAGACACAAAAAACATTATCATCTATTTCCCATGTTCTGAGAGCTTTTTTTAAAGCTGAAACCATTCGTTGATTAAGAGCGTTTAATGCTGAAGGACGTGTGAGCTTTATAATACCAGCACGCCCTTCTTTCGTAAAAGAAATATCATCATCTGCTCCAAAATTAATTTGCATCTCACACCCTTCTTAAAACAATTATTTCATTGTTTTTTTTATACTTTTTTCCCCAAGTTTAGGAAATGTTTGCATGATTGCGCCAATACAATATATATAAATTCCTGTTACCGAAATTCCTATTTTAACCCAATAGGGAGCCTCTAGTTGATAAAAGAAGGCAGAAACACCAAAAAAACACCATAAGAGAAAAATGGGAAAATTAATTCTACGTAAACGAAGGACTCTTACTGGATGAATAAAATAAATTGGCAAAAAAGATATAATCGCCGATAAAACAATAATGATAAAAGTAATCCACTCTCCTGGTCTGACGACAAAAAGCGTAAAAATCATCATATTCCAAACAACAGGAAATCCTTTAAAAAAGTTTTCTTTGGTTTTCATACTAGTATCTGCATAATAAATAGCAGATGAAATAACAATAATTGCACTCAATGAAAATGATAACCCTACCCCCATGAAACCACTTTGATAGAGTGCAAAGGCAGGAATTAAGACATAAGTCACGTAATCAATAATATTATCTAACAGCTCTCCAGACCATGTTGGAAGAACGTATTTAACATCAAGTTTGCGTGCAATTGGTCCATCTATACCATCAACGAGAAGAGCAAGCCCAAGCCAACAGAACATAGCTGTCCATTCTTTTTGAGAGGCTGATATAAGAGAAAGAAACGCTAAAAATGATCCCGAAGCTGTCAGTAAATGAACGGAAAAGGCCTTTGCTTGTGGCATTGTTACTTTTTTATGGCGTAATAATTTAGCATTTGTTTTGATTTTCTTTGTTAATTTACGTTTCAAGGTTTTCTTATCCTCGTTTTTAAAGTCTTCAACCATCTATCAATACGCCATTTTTTAACGATGATATAACTCAGCATTTAAAAAAATCATAAAAAGGTTACTTTTTTATATCGCATTATTTATTACATACTATAATAATAGAAGAGCTTCATATAATAAAAAGAGAGAGATCATTTGGAAATGTTAAAATATTTTCTCAATGAATAAAGGTTCAAATCGTTGTGATATTTGAAAAGGAAGAGCATAAAGATATTGCTGTTATTGGTGCAGGTCCTGTCGGAATGTTAGCCGCGCTGAGTCTTGCACAGAAGGGGTTTTCTGTTTTTCTTGTTGGGCCCCCTGCTCATACAGATGAGTTACGGACAACGGCTCTTATGATGCCCGCAATACGCACGCTTCAAAAACTCAATATTTGGGATAATCTTCAAAAACATGCAGCTGCTTTATCGTCCATGAGAATTATAGATATAACTTCTAGAATTGTGCATGCTCCTACGGTGCATTTTTCTTCTACTGAAATTGGCGAAAAAGCTTTTGGCTATAATATACCTAATGTAAAATTGAACAGTGCTTTAGTCGACGCTGTTACACATACGCCCAATATTATAAGATTTGTTTCTGCTGCCAAATCTGTTCATCACACAAAAAACCATGTATGCATTACTCTTGCTGATCATAGAATTATTCAAGCACCACTTGTTGTTGCAGCTGATGGACGTCACTCTCTTACACGTGCCGCAGCAGGGATAAGTGTGAAACAGTGGAATTATCCACAAAAAGCACTTGTTCTCAACTTTTCTCATGAGTTTTCTCATCAAAATACATCAACTGAATTTCATACAGAACACGGTCCATTTACACAGGTTCCACTACCAGGACGAAGATCTAGTCTTGTATGGGTTGTTCATCCTTCCCGCGCTGAGGAATTATTAAATATAGAACCAAAAACAATTGCAAAAATGATCGAAAACCAAATGCAATCAATGCTTGGAAAGCTAAGCTTAGAAACATCAATTCAAGCATGGCCGATTTTCGGACTTCTTTCTCATCATTTTGCTGCTAATCGAACAATTTTAGTGGGTGAAGCCGCTCATGTTTTTCCCCCTATTGGAGCACAGGGATTGAATTTAGGATTCCGTGATGTCCAAACTTTAATTGATATTTTACCCAATAAAATATCCAATTCTAACTCTGAAATGATTGTTGCACATTATAACAAATGCCGCAAACCAGATATATTAATCCGAAGTGGAGCTGTTCATACACTGAACTCTGCCCTACTTTCTCATATGTTGCCTGTTCATATCATACGAAGCATTGGGCTTGGTTTGTTGCATAGTTTCCCACCATTACGTAATTTATTTATGCGCGAAGGAATGTATCCCGGTTATGGATTTAAGGAAATTATGCAAATATTTCCAACAAAAACATCAAAACAGCTCTACTAAGCAATAATGGATAATAACGTAAAATAATAAATAATAAATTGCATTTTGCAATCATATCTATTACTGATATAAAAAATATTTTTGTTCTTTATAAGAAGTAACAAATTATATTAAAATAATTAATTATATTTATTTGATTTATTTATAATAATAACATGTTATAATTAATATAACTGTAAATTATTTTTTATTAAAAATTATTATATATATTTAGTATGTTGATATGAAATAAGAGAAAACTGAATTATATACTACAAATTAAATTATAAAGATATCTTGCTAAATCATAGCTGTTAAATTTAGCACTATAAAGAAAATGAAAAATAATACCGTTTTGAAAAAGTTATTTTATAAAATTAATTTTAATAAGAAAATAAATAAAAAAAACGGTTTTATTTAATCAATATATTTTCAAAAATTTTTATTGTTAAGTATAATATTAAAAATAAAATCATCTTTGGAACCTGTTAGTAACACAGAGGTTAATGAAGTGTTGTTTCAACAAATGGTAACAAGATGACACTAAATAATTTTTTGAAATTAAGTACTTTTTTTATAATGATTGCATGTGTCTCGTTGATAGTCACGACTTCAATAAGTGAAGTTTTTCACCTTCCTTATTGTCAAACCTTTACCTATAGCTCTACTCAAAAGGTCACTAAAATAGGTCAGAACTCATTTACTGCCTCACAAGTTAAAAATTGTCTTATGCAAAATGGTTTTGAGAATATTAAACGATTGCGCTTAGATGACAATGGTATCTGGCGTGCTTTAGTAAAATTTAAAAAGTCCCATTTTTTCGTATCCGTTGACTATTCAGGAACAGTTAGCATTCAAAATGAAAGAAAAGAATATGATTGATTTAAAAACTTACAGCAACGTTTCTTTTCACAGCTGTAAGAAAAAAAAATTAAAAAAGTACTGCCATTCTATTAAAGAATTTGCTTTCATTGGCGGTTTAAATGGTAGCATATCAGGAGCTATCGCGGCAATTCTTGCAGCTTATGGTTATATTGCTCTTCCTGGATTTGGTCCAGTTATCGCAATGGGTATAGGAGTAGCACTTTCTTCCGGAATAATAATAGGAGCACTGATAGGATCAGGAATGGGAGGGAGTGTCGGTATATGCTGTATTTTATTGGGAAATTTATATGAATCATAATAATTTTTTCTCTTATAAATTACATAATGCATAGAAATTTCTCGTCATTTTTTCTATGAAAAACAATTAAATCATCAACAAATTATATGTTCTTTTTTTGATGAAACGATTATCATATTATAAATGAAATAACATCTAACTTACTAAAATTCCTTATTTAATTTCTTATTATACCTCAAAAAGTAGATTTTTTAAAAACATCTCTTGAAGAAATGTAAGTGAGATATAATTATCCATCCATAAAAGCTGTATTTTTTATAGATCAAAAAATAAAATTTATGTTCAGAAATATATATAAACATACTTTAATTTATTTGCTCTTTATAAAAACTAATATTTCTATGTAAATTATTTTTCTTAAAGTTCAATTTAAGACACTTATATAACATATAATTAGTATAGATTATTATTTATAGATAATAATCTATTTAAAGATAAGTATAAAGGTACTTCATGAAAAAAATATTATTATCATTATTGTTTTTTATGGCATTTTTAATTCATAAAAATTCTGCATTAGCACTATCAAAACAAGTAAATATTTATAAATTAGAAGATAACAATTCCAAAAAGGCTATTGGTAGCATTAAAATTGAAGAAACCACATACGGTTTGATTTTCATCCCTAATTTATCTACTTTATCAGAAGGAATGCATGGTTTTCATGTACATGTAAATCCTTTATGTGATACAAAAGATGGTATAATTGGTGGAAGCGCAGGTGGACATTATGATCCGGAACATACCGGAAAACATTTAGGACCTTATAATGTCAATGGTCATCTTGGTGATTTACCAGCACTTTATGTTGATAAGCAGGGATATGCCATAATGAGCGTTCTTGCTCCACGATTAAAAAAAATCTCTGAAATTAAAGGGCGCTCTTTAGTCATTCATTTAGGGGCTGATAATCAATCAGATAAACCATTACCGCTTGGCGGAGGTGGAGCACGTTTAGCGTGCGGTATTATTGAAAAATAAAGAGAGTATTGTGGCAGACTGCGACAGTACACACTCCCTTTACCATAAGGTGTGAGAGAAATTTATTTTTTTAATCTATTTCAAGAAATTGAGTAAACTATGTGAATATTTTATAAAATTAATGTTTTTTTGAATGTTTACTTCGGATAACAAAAAGCTTAATAATCATCAAAATGAACAGTAATGGAAATTAAAGAAATAGTAGTGTAAATTCTCCGTAAGAAGACTTCAATATGAGGAAGTAATATTTTCCATGCTTGATGTAAACAAAGCAAAAAAGTCGAATTTCACCCTCTATAATAGCAAATTTATAATAAATTATAATCATTAAGTCTAGTATCTAATGGAATCACGCTCAATGCACAAAATAGAACAGGACTAAAACAGAATTTTTACTCTTCCCCTACTCAACCCTACTCATGAGGTACGTGAGAAAAATTTTAATTGATACAATATCAATATAATAAGTCAAACAAAATAGTTAGAGTAATTTTTCATCACTCTGAAAAAAGGCTTTTAAACAATAGAGTCTTTTTAAAAATACCCCTTATAGATACATATGATCCCAATCTAGTGGACGTATCTCACCAGTTTGATAAAATTGACGAATGAGCTTAATATAATCAAGAAAATCTTTGTTTTCCTCCACTAATCTATTAGCAGTATCCCAATCAATATCACTACGTTCTTTGGCAGGAATTAAGATCTCACTCTCGGAAGAGTTTTCCTTATTAAGTCTTATAAATCCAATTCCATGCAAACTTGAAAGCATCCGAAGCTCTTTTAATGTATCAACTCCTTCAATTTCACTAGCAACTAAATAACTCAAATTAGCCCATGAAGAATTACTAACTGTTTGAAAAAATGCTTTTCGTAAATTTGAACGATTGATGAGAATTTTTACTTCAAAAGACCAAAGCTTTGTCTTTTTATCAAAATATTGCAAAACACAGTCTTTGATTTCACGATTCCATTCCTTGCTTAAATCTTGCATCCCTACGAGATCTGGATAAAGCCATTTATTTCCGCCTGCACCATGTTTATTACGAGAACATTTCTCATTAATGCGTTTGCTATAAACTGCAAGTTCTGACCATAAAAATTTAGATAATAACGGATAAAGATCATGCTCTTTAACAGAGCCATCTTCTGTTCTACTCTTTGCTTTGTCCTCTATTGCATCAATTTCAGCACTATCTGTTTGTTTAGTAAAATAATATTGTCGCGGTCGTCCTTCAGTGGTTTTAATTTCTGGATAACGCTTTTGTAATTGAGGGCGCTGCGATCCTATTTCAGCAACAATTTGCTGAATAAGAGCTGCATCACTATTAAGGGGATTGATTATCGCCGTTGAATGCTTTTGTTTTTGACGGCATTTTTCTGGGTAATTTTCAAATATCCATTGAGCAATTTCTCGAGCTGTAAACTTTTTTGTCGGGTTTTTCTTTAAAAAATTAAAAACAGTGTTTGTTAAATTTAAAGTCATATGAAAAACTCCCCCTTTTATCCTCTGGGTATTTCATTATATTCAGGCGTTTTAAATGAAAGAACAATAAACTGTTTAAGTTTTTTAAAAAAAGAACATTTATTAAATTACTCAATAAAATTAAAATATTTTTTTAATTTATAACTATAACTCAAAGATCTTTTCACATAACGAAAATAAGATTGTACTTTTATAAAAAATTGTAAATGTACTACAAATCACCATAAAAAAGCATAATCTTGTGTAACTTTTCTATACATTTTTCCTTTTATTTTAACGTCGTTAGAAAAAAGTTAAGAGCTCTCAAGTATAGATTCTGAAATGGTAAACTCCGCACACAAACCTTCAAAACTACTATTTGCTTTAATAACATCATGGGGAATAAGAACATAATACCATTTTTTATCGCCATAAGTCGCCGCATAGCGCGTTGCATGACAACACCATTGAACTGCAGCTTCTCTCTTTTTTAAAACAATAGGATTTTGCATTTCAGAGGCTTTTTTAGGCTCACAAAGATATTTGGCATCCTTCGTTTCTACAACAAAGTCTGGTTCATAGATTGATCCTTTATCATATTCTATCTTGAAAAAACCTCGAGCGGGTTTCATCCATTTCAAGACTTGTGCATCATCCTCTAATATTTGAGCAAATCGTAATTCCCCTTCTACTGAATCAAACTTTTGTAAAGGATAACAGCATTTTCTAAAGCCGCTGAATACAAGTTTTTTAATATCACTTTTAATGGCAGGAATATTACGAAAATCAAGAGGAGACATCCCTTGCGGTAACACATAATGGATAGGTGATAAAGCTGTAAAACCCCGTGTAACTTTAACCGCATAATCTTTTTGCGTTTCCCATTGATGTTCTCTTAATTGCGCAACAATAAAACTAGTAAGCTTGTGCTGATAGTGAATTAATACGTTCTCAACAGCTGTATCATTGGGTAAATAAGATCGGAAATGTTCTACCATCTGACTAGCTAATTTTCGTAATAAGAGCGTATGGTTATCATAATCGACAAAGTCATTATCAATCAAACCACGAATGATGTAGTTTTCAAGATAAGGCTCTTTGACATATTCATTCTTAGATGTGAGAAAAATGCTTTTATGGGTACGCAATTCTCGAATTAAAAGTTCTTTACTAACAGGTTGAAAATTTAAGCTTTCTAGATTTTTTAAATCAAAGTCATAAAAACCATAAGTAACATCACGCAAAGGTATGAGTATAATATTTGGAATATCTATTATCAGTTCTGTTAATTGTTTTGTCAGAATTGTCACCACTTTTGATACAAGAGACTTTTGTGATGAAGGCTTAATATTCATAACTTTATTAGCAATTTTTTCTTGTATCTGTGCAGAACAAAGCATTTGAGAACTTGGCAATTTATCATTCTCTTTGATAAGATCCCACGCGATCGCTGCAATATCTTGCTCTTCAGGTGTTAATGTAGGGGAATCTGTATGACGTAATATGATACCTTGTAAATCAGAAGATGCTCCATTTATATCGGAATTACGTATTACCATCGTTTGCATCAATAAAGCTTCTACTTGACTTGGAACTGTCACTATATCGGTCTTTTCAAAGGGGATATTCCCTCCTGTTCCAATCTCAATATGCTTTTTTATAATTGAGTTTGGATCGTTTGCACGATCAATAATATCTTGAAAACGATCATGCGCAATAATTGTTAAACGATCAATAGCTTCCACGCCTGTTCTATACCCATAAGGCAAACGCAATCCACGCCCAATTGTTTGCTCTGTTAAAATTTCTGAAGCCGATGCACGCAACGGTACAATAGTATAGAGATTCGTAACATCCCACCCCTCCTTTAATTTATTAACGTGAATAACAATTTCTGTTGGGTCATGAGAATCTTCAATTGCAATCAGCTTTTGAATATTTTGATCTTCTTCTATATTCGACTGTTTTGTATGAATCTCTATAACTTTTCCCTTATAAGCTCCTGCAAAAAAATCATCTGATTCCAATAAATCACGCAATTTCTGTGCATGATTTGTATCTTGAGCGACAACTAAAATAAAAGGCTTAACGAACTTTTTGTTATAATCTTTTGCATAGACAATTAAATCTGCTTTCACGTTTTCATGAGCATGAATTGCATCTTGTAATTTGATATGTTCTAATTGTTCAGATGTATAATTTTGAGGTTGAAAATCTTTACGTGTAGCAACAGCAGGCTCTTTTACAAAACCATCTCTCATAGCCTCTGCAAGTGAATAACTATAGACAACATTTTTAAAATCTACGGGTTTTGCACCTATTGTTTTTGGTGTCGCTGTAAGCTCTATTCCTAAAACAGGTTTTAACTCATTAATTGCTGCCGCACCAGCAGAAGCTCGATAACGATGTGCTTCATCCATTAACAAAACTAAATCAGGAAGATTTGCGAGATAATCAAAATAACTTTCACCAATCGTTTCTTGTAAGCGTTTAATTCGCGGAATACTAGATTTTAGTGCGCCTTTTTTATTATCCGTTGTATTAATTTTAGAAATATTAAAAATATTGATAAAGGCCGTATCTCTATTCTCAAACAAACGCTTTTGTCCTTGAATATGGTGTTCATCAACGCGAATACCTTTACCACTTTCATAATCTTCACCTGTAATAATAACGGGTCTATTGGCAATAAATTCACTCATTCCACTGAAAACATACTTCGGACTTTTGGGACTAAAATCCTGTTTTAACTTTTCATAAATAGTCAAATTTGGCGCTAAAACAAAAAAATGGCGACTACGACCTGTTAAATAAAGATAGCTGATAAAAGCCCCCATAAGTCGCGTTTTCCCAACACCCGTTGCTAAGGTAAAACAAAAAGAGGGAAAGTTTCGTTCAAAATCTTGTACAGAAGGATAAAGATTTTTTATCACTTCTAACTCTGCAACCAAATCAGCATTTTTAGAAAGCTCTATATTTTCTAAGATTTTTACCAAAATATTTAAAGATTCACGTTGAGGATCACGCAACGATAAGCGAGCAGAAATCCTTTTTTCAACAGTGTTCATGAAAAACTCCGCTTTTTATATATTATTCAAATAGATCTAATTCTGCTTGCGCAATATCTTTATTTTTGCTGTTTTCTTTTACCACAATCACTGGTTCAAGATTGGCTACATTTAAACTGTAATCGTCCCTTCCCCATTCGCATTTTTCTAATATTGCACGGGGGATTTTAGTGAGTGTCAGATTTTCAAAGGATGCTGATTTTGTATCAAAGGCTGTACCACAAATCAGCAACGTGCGATGAGAGCCTACCTCTTCACTCATTATACAGAGTTGTTCATGGGTCATGGCGCTCGTTGTGACATAAATATAATCTGTTTCGGTTGAATACCCTTGCATCCAATAATGATTTTCATCCGGTGCATAGGTAAATCCCATATGTTTGCACATGGCTTCTGATAGCATGGCAGCATTATATTCGCGACGAATAATCCATTGTCCCCATGGATCTTTTTGCAACAGAGAAGGTGCAAGGCGATAATAACGGAATCCACCGCCACCTTGCCAATTGACACTTTTGGAAATTCCCCCTTGATCAGTTCCATCAATGACTTGTTTTAAACGAGGGATAATGTGGGTGTGACAATGCTCACCAAGTTCAATCATAATCCACTTCCTTCCCATTTTATGGGCAACAGCACCGGTTGTGCCAGAACCAGCAAAAGAATCCAGTACAAGATCACCGGGATTAGTGGCAAGTTGAATAATGCGTTCCATTAAACGTTCCGGTTTAGGAGTTGTAAAGACACTATCAGAATTGAAGACTTTGGCTTCTTTTTTTGCATCTTGATTATGGCCAACTTCCTGATAAGGCCAAATGGTCATTGAAACCATACCATTTTTTACCTCTGATAAAAAACGTTTCATAGAAGGAACATTACTTCCTGTTGGACCAAACCAAACACGATTATCTTCTAATAGCTTAGCAAATTTTTGTTTACTAACGCGCCAACTCGTTCCAGCAGGAGGCATCACACTGCGCCCAGAAGGCGTAATAATTTCATAAACATCTTTTAAATTCATAGTCTTAACTGAAAGATTATCTGATTTCCAAGGACCGCGAGGATCATTATCAGGATTTTTATAGCGCGCATCCATATCGCTTGAACGAGGAAGCAATTGAGGGCGCCAAATCGTTTTATCTTTAGCATAAACCATTATAAAATCATGATTATCAGAAAGCCATTTTGTATCATTTTGTGGAGCATATTTCTTTTGCCAAATAATATTGTTGATGAAATTTTGGCGACCAAAAATTTCATCCATCATCACTTTAAGATAGGCTTGTTCATCATCATCAATTGATATCCAGATACTTCCATCATCCGCCAGTAAATGATGTAACAATTCTAGCCTGTCTCTCATAAGGCTGAGCCATATGGAATGCTCTAAACCATCTTCATAATGTTCAAAGGCATTGCCTGTATTATAAGGCGGATCGATATAGATACATTTTACCTTCCCCATATATTCTTGTTCAAGCGCTTTGAGTGCGAGCAAATTGTCACCAAAAATAAGTTTATTATCAAAAATATCTTGGGATGATATTCGATGCGAAGCGTGATAAGATTTTTCAAGATCTTCTAATAAGATACGAGGTTCTAGTTTTGGGCGTTTTTCTTTTCCAATCCAAGTGAGTTCTAGTTTTTGTTTATTATAACTCATGCGATCGTCCTTAAATTTAAATGCTTGTGAAAAGTAAACAGCTTATTCATGAATGGCTAAATTAGAGTCTCTTAACAATACTTTTAGTACCATCCGACAGCAATTTGAGCTTCTTCTGACATACAATCAGGTGTCCATGGTGGATCAAAAGTCATAGTGACTTCAACATACGAAACCCCTTCAACTGCACTGACTGCATTTTCTACCCACCCTGGCATTTCACCCGCAACAGGACATCCCGGTGCTGTAAGAGTCATTTCAATTTTTACTGAACGATCATCTTCAATATCAATACGATAAATCAGTCCTAGCTCATAAATATCAGCAGGAATCTCTGGGTCATAAACTGTTTTGAGAGCAGAAATAATATCATTTGTCATACGATCAATTTCGTCTGCTGGAATTGCTGATATGTAAGATTTTTTATTTTCGCTTACAGTTTCAACGGATTCTGTAGAATGACGCTCTTCAATTGATTCAGCCATTAAAAAATGTCCTTGTTTCTTGCAATGCTTCTACTAATTGATCTATATCCTCTTGAGTGTTATACATGGCTAACGATGCGCGGCAAATAGATGTTAGACCAAAGCGCTGTAATAAAGGCTGTGCACAATGAGTTCCCGCACGTATCGCAACCCCTTTTCTATCAATAAACATAGCGATATCATGGGCGTGAATCCCTTCAATTGTAAATGATATAATAGCTCCTTTATTGGGAGAATGACCATAAATACGCAATGACTCAACCATTTTAAGTTTTTCCTGTGCATAAGCTAAAAGGGACCTCTCATGGGCATGAATTGTGCTACGACCTTTCTCTTGTATATAATCAATAGCCGCAGTTAATCCAATAGCTTCAACGATAGGAGGAGTGCCTGCTTCAAAACGGTAAGGAGGAGCATTATAAAAAACCTTATCGGTTGTTACCTCCTCGATCATTTCCCCTCCCCCTTGAAAAGGACGCATTTCTTCTAATCTATCTTCTTTACCATACAAAACACCAATACCAGTGGGACCATAAAGCTTATGACCTGTAAAGACATACCAATCACAATCGAGATCTTGTACATCAACGGTTAAATGTACTGCTCCTTGAGAACCATCAACAAGAACAGGAATAGAATTTTGATGTGCTAGCTTAATAATCTCTTTAACAGGAGGCACAGTTCCTAATATATTGGACATATGCGTTATAGCAACAAGCCGCGTTTTTTCGCTTAAAGCCTTTTGGAAATCTTCAATGTGCAGAACACCATTTTCATCGACAGGAACAAAAATAAGTTTAACACCTTTTTGTTCACGGAGAAAATGCCAAGGAATAATATTTGAATGATGTTCCATGATCGTTAGAACAATCTCATCACCTTCTTTGAGTTTTGGCATCGCCCAACCATAAGCAACAGTATTAATAGCTTCTGTTGCATTTTTCGTAAAAACAATTTCTTCAGCTTTTTGAGCATTTAGAAAAACACGAACGGTTTCACGAGAATTTTCATAGGATTGTGTTGCTATATTGGCTAAAAAATACATTCCCCTATGCACATTAGCATAACTATAGTGATAATAATTATTCATTGCATTGAGTACTGACATTGGTTTTTGGGCAGAAGCACTACTATCAAGATATGCTAATCGCTTTCCATAAACTTGATGGTGCAAAATAGGAAAATCACGCCGAATTTCTTCGACATTATAAGTAAATGTTTGTACGTTATTTTCCATTTTTTCTACCTTAAACATTTTTTTCAAGCCATTTACTAATGATATTCTCTAAAACGATTTGAATATTATCTTGCTTGATGTCATCAATGAGCTCAGAGATAAATCCTTTAATCAAAAGCGCACGAGCCGTTTTAAAAGGGATACCACGTGTCATAAGATAAAAAAGATAATCATGATTAATATTAGCAACTGTTGCACCATGACCACATGCAACATCATCAGCAAAAATCTCCAGTTCAGGCTTTGCATTAAATTCTGCATCATCTGAAAGAATAAGGCTATTACAAGCCATGCGTGCATCTGTTTTTTGCGCTTTTTGAGAAACACGTATTATTCCTTGGAAAACACCAACAGCCTTATCTGTAACCACATTGCGTATAATTTCGGTTGATGTTGATTTTTCTTCCACGTGACGAACAGTCATTGTAAGATCACTATGTGTTTGTCCTGATAATAAATTTATGACGCGTAATTGAAAATCAGATTCTTCTCCCTGTAATTCAATATTGATTTCTTGGCGATTTAATTGGCTCCCTATATTAATGACATAAAGTGATAACTTCGCTCTTTGATCAAGAACAGCACAAAATCGACCAAATTGTGTAGAATTAAAATCACGATTGCGAATGAGAATCCACGTAACATCACTATCAGCAGCAACATTTAATGAAAATATTGAACTGACAAAGGTATCTTTATCATTGCCAACCTGATGTTCAATAAACATAACTTGACTATTTTTATCAACTTTTATATCCGAAAAAATATGAGATTGTCCCCCCATTTGTATATTTTGTAATTCAATGGGGATATTTAACTTTGTATTTTCAGGGATGTGAAAAAGCCAACCATCTGTAACAAAAGCTGTATTTAACTGTCCAATAAAATCTTCATCAGAAATGTTTTGATTTATCTGTACAGAATTATCTTCTAATGCGTCTGAAAGGCGTTTTACTGCAATGTTGTCTACCTTTGACTCTATCGATGTTTTTCCATTGTTTATGGAGAAAACAGCACTTTCTGAAAGCAATGCATCAACCAATTGATTGTCTTGAACTTTTGAAAAATTGCTAATAGACTTCAGTAAGGTACGCAGATTGGTATAATGCCAACTTTCTATTTTACGGGAAGGAAGCCGTGTCGTTTGAAACTGCTCAATAGTTTTCTTGCGGATTTCCTGTACAGCTTTATCACCAGGTAAATGGTTTACATACTGATTAAAATTACTGAGTATATTTTCTTCAACCGTTAACAAGTTTTGCTGTGCATTCATATTTAATAACCTCAAACCGCTTCTCTAATAAGATCAGCATACCCATTTTGCTCTAAATAAAGCGCTAAGGATTTATCACCGCTTTTGATAATTTGTCCTTTATAAAGAACATGTACCGTATCAGGAATAATATAATTAAGCAGCCGTTGATAATGGGTAATCACCAAAAATGAACGTTTTGAATCCCGAAGCTTATTAACACCATCTGCAACAATTTTTAGTGCATCAATATCTAAACCAGAATCCGTTTCATCTAAAATGCAAAGTGTAGGTTCAAGAAGTGCCATTTGTAAAATTTCAGCGCGTTTTTTTTCTCCACCTGAAAAACCTACATTTAATGGACGCTTTAGCATATCCATATCTATTTCAAGTTTGGCTGAAACTTCTTTAACACATTTTATAAATTCAGGAATTTTAAGTTCTTCGTCACCTCGCGCTTTGCGTTGAGAATTCATCGCAACTTTTAAAAATTCCATTGTTGCTACCCCTGGTATTTCCATTGGGTATTGAAATGCAAGAAAAACACCATATGCAGCACGTTCTGCTGGATCCATTTCTAAAAGTGATTGTCCATTATAGAGAATATCTCCTTCTGTTATTTCATAATCATCACGACCAGCAAGCAAATAAGATAAAGTTGATTTTCCGGCTCCATTTTGTCCCATGATAGCAGCAACTTCTCCATCTTGAACTGTCAAGTTTAAACCACGAATAATTTCTGTATCGGTTTCAGCAATACGGGCGTGCAAATTTTTGATCTCTAACATAATTTAATCCTGTTTTGGCTGTTTTTCAGATATCAATGCGTATTATTTTACCTTAGCATCCATCTACTTTTGTAATTACCATAGAGGTCATTTTTAGCATTATGTGCTACCGTTACAGCCTTTTTACATAAAGTCTTCTATTTATCTAATTAAATAAAATTATCCAACACTACCTTCAAGGCTAATACTAATAAGCTTTTGTGCTTCGACAGCAAATTCCATGGGAAGTTTTTGAATGACCTCTTTTACAAAACCATTTACAATTAATGCGATAGCTTCTTCTTCGGGAATTCCTCTTTGCATAACATAAAAAAGTTGGTCATCAGAAATTTTTGATGTTGTGGCTTCATGTTCAAACTGAGCTGTTGCATTTTTTGCTTCAATATAAGGAACTGTATGCGCACCACAATCATTTCCGATTAACAAACTATCACATTGCGTAAAGTTACGCGCATTTTGTGCTTTTCGATGAGCTGTGACTTGTCCCCGATAAGTGTTATTTGAAAAACCTGCAGAAATACCTTTGGAAATAATGCGACTGGATGTATTCTTTCCCAAATGAATCATTTTTGTACCAGAATCAATTTGTTGATAACCGTTTGCAACAGCAATAGAATAAAATTCTCCACGCGCATTATCACCACGGAGTAAGCAGGATGGATATTTCCAAGTAATCGCAGAACCAGTCTCAACTTGTGTCCATGAAATTTTAGAGCTATCACCTCGACAATCTCCACGCTTCGTCACAAAATTATAAATACCACCCTTTCCATCTTTATCGCCAGGATACCAGTTTTGTACTGTAGAATATTTAATCTCTGCATTTTCAAGGGCAATAAGCTCAACAACAGCAGCATGAAGTTGGTTTTCATCACGTTGGGGTGCTGTACACCCTTCAAGATAAGAAACATAGGAATCTTCAGCGGCGATAATCAATGTTCGTTCAAATTGGCCAGTGTTGCGTTCATTAATCCTAAAATAAGTTGAAAGCTCCATAGGACAACGAACCCCTTTGGGAATATAAACAAATGAACCATCTGTAAAGACAGCTGCATTTAAGGCCGCATAATAATTATCACTTATAGGTACAACTGTTCCTAAATATTCTTTAATAAGCTCAGAATGTTCAATAATCGCCTCTGAAATAGAACAAAAAATCACACCAGCACGTGCCAGCTCTTTTTTGAATGTTGTTACAACAGAAACAGAATCAAAGACTGCATCAACAGCCACCTGCCCCGATACAGACATACTGTCATCAAAAGTGGAGGGATCAGACTGTTTTCTTACTCCTGCCAAAATCTCTTGTTCTTTAAGGGGAATGCCAAGTTTTTCGTACGTTGCTAATAACTCAGGATCCACTTCATCCAAAGATTTTGGTCCTGTATGATTTTTTGGAGCAGCATAATAATAAAGCTCCTGAAAATCAATTTTAGGATATTCAAGACGCGCCCAATGAGGCTCTTGCATTGTCAGCCAACGGCGGTAAGCTTTTAAGCGCCATGTTAGCATCCATTCAGGCTCATTTTTTTTAGCGGAAATAAATTTGATAATATCCTCATTTAAGCCTTTTGGAGCTTTATCGGTTTCAATATTGGTTTCAAAACCATATTTATATTGGTCAACATCTATTTCACGTACTTGGCGTATCGTTTCTTGTACTGCCGGCATAAATTTTCTCCATTTTTTGGCGTCAAAAACCGGTAACTAAAGTCTTGTTTTTTACAAGATTAAAGTAAGCAAGTTATCTCCTAGGCTATAGGTAAAGTGCAAAAATTTCAATCAAACTTATTTTATTTTTAAAATAATTCTAATTTTTATAACTTTCTGATGATAAATCTTCCCCTTTTTTCCTGCTTATAATTTGAGAAAAAAACGACAGAAAATCATCAATATCTTCAGAAGTTGTGCCACGCCCTAGCGAAATGCGAATGGCACCATTTGGAACATGATACCCCATTGCCTCCAACACTTTGCTTTGTTTTACTTTTCCCGAAGAACAGGCAGAGCCGGATGATAAAGAAAACCCTTCTAAATCAAAAGCAATTTGCATCGTTTCAGCTTTTAGATTTTTCACGGTAAAGTAAGTTGTATTTGGCAAACGTTGAACTCTTTTGCCAAAAATCTCAACATTTTTACTTATTTTTTGTAGTCCATCTTCTAATTTATTGCGTAAATATATTAACTGTTTTATTTCCTCCTGTGTGAAGCAATCAGCCATTGCTGCCCCAAAAGCAGCAATAAGGGGCAATGCTTCTGTTCCTCCACGGAGACCTTTTTCTTGTCCTCCTCCAATAATAAGAGGGTGTGGCATGAGAAGATTACCACATGAAACAAAAGCACCAATTCCTTTAGGACCGCCAATTTTATGGGCAGACAGTATAAAAAAGTCTCCTCCTAACTGATGAATATCCACAAAATTTTTATCTACATATTGTGTCAAATCAACTATAAGAGTGCCTCCTAAATCCCGAACAATAGCGGCGATTTCTGTTAACGGTTGAATAACACCCGTTTCACTATTTGCAGCTTGAATAGCAACAAGAGGTAAACCTTTTGTTTTATCGTGAACCGTTAAGAGTGATGTTAATTTATCTTGTTGTATGAGCCCATCTTGATCAACATCAATGACGCTTATCAATTCTTTAGAAAAACGTCCTCCCTCTGCAACAGAGGGATGTTCAGTCGCTCCAAGGTAAAGATGAGAAAATTTAACTTTTGCTTTCCCCATATTGTAAAAAGGTGTTAACAAAGTCATTGCGGCTTCACTCGCACCAGAGGTAAATACCACGTGATCTGGATCTGTTTTAAGATTTTCAGCGATTTGCCGACGGGACTTTTGCAACAAAGTTTTAGCGGCACGCCCTTCCTTATGAACCGATGATGGATTACCAAATATCTCTAAAGATTCCAGTAACGCTATCCGTGCCACTTTTTTGAGCGGTGTTGTTGCGTTATGATCAAAATATCGGCGTTTTATAACCATTTTACATCGCAATCATTAATCTTATGAATTGATTGAAAAAATAGCGCATTTTTCTTGAAAAGTGCACTAAAAAAAGAATATCTAATAATTATTTAAGAGATTCTATGGTAAAAGTCGACCAGGGTCAAAGAGAGCCTTTTATTGCATTAAGGAGCATTTTATGCCAGAAATTATTTTTAACGGTCCCGCGGGTCGGCTCGAAGGGCGTTATCAACCTTCACAACAAAAAAATGCACCCATTGCGATCATTTTGCATCCTCATCCCCAATTTGGTGGAACTATGAATCATAAAATTGTCTATGACCTCTTTTATATGTTCCAACAACGTGGCTTTACAACTTTACGTTTTAACTTTCGTGGTATTGGTCGTAGTCAGGGTGAATTTGATTATGGAATAGGAGAACTTTCAGATGCTGCTGCTGCTCTCGATTGGGTGCAGACACAACATCCAGACTCTAAAAATTGTTGGGTAGCAGGATACTCATTTGGAGCATGGGTTGGTATGCAGCTTTTAATGCGCCGACCGGAAATTGAGGGATTTATCTCAGTTGCCCCTCAGCCTAATGTTTATGACTTTTCATTTCTTGCACCTTGTCCCTCTTCTGGACTTATCATTCATGGCGGTATCGATAAAGTTGCCCCTCCAAAAGATGTTCAAATACTTGTCGATAAATTAAAAACACAAAAAGGTATCATCATTACACAAGAAATATTGGAAGAGGCTAATCACTTTTTCAGTGGATGTCATGAAAAACTTATTGAACGATGTGCCCACTATTTGGATAACCATATCTCCAATGAACTTCTCGCTCCTCCTCCTGAAATACTTTCACTAACTTAGGAAAATACGATAGATTTATAAAAAATTAGCAAAAATCGTCTCTGATCATAACAAAGTAATTTTTTTAGTCTGCATTTAAAATTTTTCTAAATTTTATTTCAGGATAGAAATGAGAATAACAGAACACCTTTTTTCTATTACTAAGAAGTTTCTTTTTTAGCGTAAAAAGGAAATAATACCTGTATTATTATCTTTATACTACCAATATGTCTCTTTCTCTTGTGAGGTGTGCGTCAGTTATGATAGATAACGCATTAATAATTCGTTATATAATCGCCTATTATATACAATAAATGCACTCTTAAATTAGGAAATTAAATCTGTGTTTGCCTTTAAATCTGATTTTTTACACATTATGAGCGAACGTGGTTTTATCCACCAAATTTCAGATGAAAAAGGCTTAGATGATCTTTTTTCAAAAGAAACTGTAAGCGCTTATACTGGATTTGACCCAACAGCATCGAGTTTACATGCTGGAAGTCTTCTTCAGATTATGATGCTTTATTGGTTACAAAAAACGGGTCATCGCCCCATTGCTTTAATGGGTGGAGGAACCGGATTGATTGGTGATCCTTCTTTCAAAGACGAAGCGCGACGCCTTCTGACACAAGATGATATTGCTGCAAATATTGATGGTATTAAAAAGGTATTTGCTAACTATTTGACATTCGGTGACCGAGAAACCGATGCTTGTATTGTGAATAATGCTGAATGGTTATGCAATTTAAACTACTTAGAATTTTTGCGTGATGTAGGAAAGCATTTTTCTGTCAACCGTATGTTGTCATTTGATTCTGTCAGACTCAGACTTGAGCGTGAGCACTCTTTGTCATTCTTAGAGTTTAATTATATGATTCTGCAAGCTTATGACTTTGTTGAACTTTATAAACGTTATGGGTTGCGTATGCAAATGGGGGGCTCTGATCAGTGGGGCAACATTATTAACGGAATCGAATTAGGACATCGTTTAGGAACACCGCAATTATATGCGTTAACATCACCATTGCTGACAACCTCTTCCGGTGCCAAAATGGGTAAATCATTGAATGGGGCTGTATGGCTAAATGCGGATAAACTTTCACCTTATCAATTTTGGCAATACTGGCGCAATACAGAAGATGCTGATGTAACACGATTTCTAAAGCTCTATACTCCATTGCCGATGGATGAGATTCTTAAACTTTCTCTATTACAAGGAACTGAAATTAACGAAGCAAAAAAAATTCTTGCAACAGAAATTACAGCAATGTTGCATGGACGTGTTCTTGCTGATGCAGCAGCAGAAACGGCTCGCAAGACGTTTGAAGAAAAAACTCTGGGAGAAAATCTTCCAACTGTTGAAATTAATGCCTCAGAATTAAAAAAAGGTGTTGGATTGCTCACTCTTTTAGTACAAGCAGGACTCGCTAGATCGAATAGTGAGGCACGCCGACACGTTCAAGGTGGAGGTGTCCGTGTAAATGATCAAATTATTGAGGATGAAACACATCTTATTATTGAAAGGGATGTCAGTGCAGAAGGAACCATTAAACTTTCTTTTGGTAAGAAAAAACATGTTGTGATGAAACCAGTATAATCTTTTGCTGTTTTGTTTATGTTGTTCACGTCGAGCTTTTTCTTTCAATTCAATCGTTGTGATAGGGCGAATTTTGTTAGGGAAATAAAAGTCTCTTCAAAACGATAAAATTCTAGAGAGTTGAATAGTTCTTTTCTTCTGTGTACTCTGATATTTTATACCTGTTACACAAAAAAGAAAGATGAAAACAATGACAAGACCAATGAAAGGTGCTCTTGCTCCTGATTTTACTTTGCCGCGCGATGGAGGAGAGACAGTGTGTCTTTCTGACTTTAAAGGAAAGCCTGTTGTTTTATATTTTTATCCAAAAGATGACACCAGTGGTTGCACAAGTGAAGCACTTGATTTCACAAAATTAAAGATGAAATTTGATGAAATCGGTGTTGCTGTTATTGGAATCTCTCCAGATAATGTAAAAAAACATGATAAATTTAAAATAAAACATGAACTTGATGTCATCTTGGTTTCTGATGAAGAAAAAACGACCCTCGAAGCTTATGGTGTTTGGGTTGAGAAAAGCATGTATGGACGCAAATATATGGGAGTTGAACGGAGCACTTTTTTAATTGATGCAAATGGAATAATAGTAGAAGAATGGCGCAAAGTAAGCGTATCTGGGCATGCTGAAAATGTTTTAGCTACTGCAACACTTTTATATCATAATGGTAACTTGTAAATTGAGTGTTTGATTTACCTTCAAAAGCAAAAGTTATTCTCCCTAATTGATTTTAGTTTTTCAACGGATTCAATTTTTACAATATATTGATTTATAAGGATAATGAATTGTTTTACATTTATATTAGTCCCCCGAATATCGCAAAATTTTCTGATTTCAGATTCTTCCTATCACTTGCAATATCATAAGCAGAATTAGCGTGTGAGAAAAAGTTGAAGAAAGGAACAAGAAAATCCCCCTTTAAACCTTTAAAGTATCAAAGGCTATATAACATCACAGCATCCATAAAACGAACAGCTTAAGAAAAAATCTACATGGCTTGAAGGAAGGATATGTAATTAACGAATATCCTCAGTTTTTTTGTCTTGTCCATAAATGCGCCGTGCGAGTGCTGCCTCTATAAATGCATCTAAATTACCATTAAGTACGGATTGTGGATCCGTATTTTCAATTCCTGTACGCAAATCTTTGACAAGCTGATAGGGTTGAAGAACATAAGATCTAATTTGATGTCCCCATCCGATTTCTGTTTTAGAAGATTCAGCAGCATTGGTTTCTTCTTCTCTTTTTTTAAGCTCTTCTTCATAAAGCCGTGCACGCAACATCGACCAAGCCGTAGCGCGATTTTTATGTTGAGAACGCTCTGTTTGACATTGAACAACAATACCCGTTTTTATATGTGTGATGCGAACAGCAGAATCTGTTGTGTTAACATGTTGTCCTCCTGCTCCAGATGCACGATATGTATCAATACGCACATCTGCCTCTGAAACATCAACTTCAATATTGTCATCAATAACTGGATAGACCCAAATGCTCGCAAAAGAAGTATGGCGCTTTGCATTCGAATCAAATGGAGAAATCCGTACTAAGCGATGAACGCCTGATTCTGTTTTTAACATTCCATAAGCATTATGCCCTTTTACAAGAATAGTCGCTGACTTTATTCCTGCTTCTTCTCCATCATGAATTTCTAAAATTTCAACCTTCATTTCATGCTGTTCAGCCCATCGCATATACATACGTAAGAGCATAGAAGCCCAATCTTGGCTTTCTGTTCCCCCTGCTCCAGCATGAACTTCTAAATAGGTATCATTCGGATCTGCCTCTCCTGAAAGAAGTACGTCAATTTGCCTTTTATCTATCTCATTTTTAAGATTACGTATTGATCTTTCTGCATCAGCGATAATTTCCACATCACTTTCTTCTTCGCCCATCGCAATAAGCTCAATGCATTCTTCAAGTGTTTTTGTAAATGATAAAAGACCATTGATTGAATCATCAAGACGTTGACGCTCACGCATCATATCCTGTGCTCGTTGTGCATCATCCCATAATGATGGATCTTCCGCTTTTTGATTAAGATATTCAAGACGCTTTAGTGATTGATCCCAGTCAAAGATGCCCCCTTAGCAATTGTATTGCTTTCTGGATTTCATCAACTAATGTTTCTATTTCTGCTCGCATAATTTAACACCGTATTTTTAAAAACTCTTTTTGGTTGTGTCTCTTAGCATTTTATACAAATTTAATAGCTGCTATCAGAAAATGGTACAGTTCTATCACTCTATTTATAGAACCGACATTGTAAAAAAGAGATAAAAACCATGACTCATGGCAAAAGGAGATTTTGTCGATTAATACAGCCCACCTGTCCCACTTTCAAGTGCTTTGTTGACTTGTGGAGAAGTCGTTACTGCAGGAACACCTTCTTGAAAAGAATTTGTACTCCCAATAACTTGATATATATCAGCAGGCCCAGTCCCTGGTTTAAATGCTTCTATAATGACATCTTGATCTCCTCTTTCGGCAAGCATTCCTGTTTTCCGATTAATTGGCATTAAAATCATACCTTTTGGCATCTTAAAGGGAACATCTGGCTTCCCTTTAAGAGCATCTGCCATAAAATCACCAAAAATAGGTGCAGCTAATGAACTTCCTGTTCCATTATATCCTAACGGAGCTGGTTGATCATAACCGACAAAAATACCAACGACAATGTCAGGAGTAAATCCCATAAACCAGACATCCTTAGAGTCATTGGTTGTTCCTGTTTTAGCGGCAATATGTCGATTAAGATAACGTAAACGTGCCGCAGTACCACGCTGAACAACCCCTTCCATCATCGATGTAATTTGATAAGCCGTCATAGGGTCAAGAACTTGATCTCGCTCATCAATCAATGTGGGTTCACTTTGATTATTCCATGAATTCGTATTACAATTTTCGCAAATACGATCATCATGACGATAAATTGTCTTCCCATAACGATCTTGAATTCTGTCTATCAGAGAAGGTTTAATAGAGCGTCCGCCATTGGCAATAACGGAATAAGCTGTAACCATTCGTAATACTGTTGTTTCGCCAGCCCCTAAAGCCATGGGAAGATAAGGCTGCAATTTATCTACGATCCCAAAGCGTTCTGCATATTCAGCGACAAGAGGCATTCCCATATCATTGGCAAGCCGTATTGTCATAAGATTACGAGAACGCTCAATACCATAACGCAACGTTGAAGGTCCTGCAAAGGTACCCCCATAATTTTTGGGTTGCCAAACTTCACCATTATATTGACGAACTTCAATGGGGCCATCTAAAACAACGGATGCTGGTGTATATCCGTTATCAAGAGCTGCTGCATAAACAAAAGGCTTAAAAGCAGATCCCGGTTGGCGATAAGCTTGGGTTGCACGATTGAATTCAGATGCTGCAAAAGAAAATCCTCCCACCATAGCAAGAACGCGCCCTGTATGAGGTTCCATAGCAACAATTGCACCTTCAACCTTTGGAATTTGTTGTAAACGATAAGTGTTGTTTGTATTAGATAGTTTTTCAACAAAAATGACATCCCCAACTTGCAGAACATGAGATAAGCTCTGAACAGTTTTTCGATAACCATTTTCTTTTACAACATGGAGTGCCCATTTTGAATCAGCTTCAGATAAAACAGCAATTTCCCGTTTTTTTGATAATATACCTGAAGCTTCGCGCTGTGGCTGTAAACCAATCTCTACTTTATTGAGATTAGTAGAAAGAACAACAGCTAAACGCCATTCAGGAACATCACTTAGCCCTGTGATATCTGCAAGTTCTGTCCCCCAATCACCTTTCTCATCAATATGCGCATAAGCTCCACGCCATCCTTGCGCATGATCAAATCTAATTAATCCATCGTGCAAAGCACGTCGCGCAATAAGTTGTAAATGCGGATCAAGCGTTGTACGAATGGAAAGCCCACCTTCATAAAGTGTTTTAGCCCCATAGCGATGTATTAAACGACGCCGTACTTCTTCAGTAAAATAATCAGCCGCAAAAACATAGCTATCACTCCCACGTATTGTCGCTCCTAAAGGTTTAGCTTTCGCTTTTTCACCTTGTTCACGCGTTACATATCCATTTGCAATCATCCGGTCTATAACCCAATTACGCCGATCAATAGCACGTTGTGTATTCTTAAATGGATCATAATTTGCTGGTCCTTTTGGAAGAGCAGCCAAATAAGCACATTGTTCTAGCGTCAGGTCATTGACGGATTTATTGAAATAGGTCAATGAAGCAGCAGCTATGCCATAAGTGCCACGACCCAGATAAATTTCATTGAGATAAAGTTCGAGAATATGATCTTTTGAATAAGTTTTCTCAATACGCATTGCTAAAATAGCTTCCTTAAATTTACGTTCTAACGTTGTTTCTGAACTTAAAAGGAAGTTTTTAGCGACTTGTTGCGTTATAGTTGATGCCCCCTCTGGACGTCTTCCAGAACCAATATTACGAATATTATTGATCAAAGCTCGAGAAAGTCCTTCAGGATCTAAACCAAAATGATGATAAAAGTTTTTGTCTTCAGCTGAAATGAAAGCATTTATAACAAGCTTTGGTATTGATTGAATCGGTAAATAGAGGCGATGTTTTGTTGCAAACTCTGCCATAAGACGGCCATCAGAAGCATGGACACGGGTCATTACCGGCGGCTCATAAAGTGAAAGAACTTCATAATCAGGGAGTGCATTTGCTTGACCACTGGTCATAACACCCCACGTTATTGCACCATAAAGTCCAATAGCAATAAAAAAACGAAGAAGATATCTTAAAAAAATCATCATAAAAACGGCTATCGCTTTCTTAAGAATTAATTAAAGAAAAAATACGTTACTTCAAACACACCAAGTGGATATCACCACAAGATTGAGATCAAGAGAAATTGTTTTCTATCTTTTATTTATACCAGGGTACACTAGAAGCCCATATTGATACTCTATTTTCTCATAAATTTAAAGAGGCTGTATCATTTTCTGCCTATAATCAGCAAATTGACGAATAGAATGAGCAATAGAGGCTGCCATTTGTTTTCTCCAATGAGGATCATTTAATAACTTTTCATCCTCTTTATTGGATAAATAACCTATCTCTATCAAGACTGAGGGTATATCTGAAGCTCTTAAAACTTGAAAATTAGCATACCGATGTGGGTTATTAATCAAGTTAATATGATTCTTTGATAAACTTGAAATAACACTATTTGCAAAATTAACCGAAAATGTATGTGTTTCACGTCGTGTAAGATCCATCAAAATATCTGTAACTTCGAGCGTTTCATCTGCAGGCAAACCATCAAGCAAATCAACTTTATTTTCATTTTCAGCTAAAGATTTTGCAATGGCATCAGAGGCTTTATCTGATATGGTATACACTGTGGCACCGCGAAGAGAATGTAGATCAATCGTATCTGCGTGAATAGATATAAAAAGATCAGCATCAAACTCTTGCGCTTTTTTAACTCTTTCACTTAGTCTTAAAAAAATATTGGAATCTCGTGTTAAAGCAACGGTAATATGAGAATCCTTTTGTAATTCGTCTCGCAATGCACGCGCAAAGTCTAAAGTCACATCTTTTTCTAAAATTCCAGTAACACCCCGTGCACCGCCATCAATACCACCATGACCAGGATCAAGAACAACACGGAAATTATATGCTGGCATTAACTGTGTTTTTGTATCAAAATTGCTTCTTTGCTGTTTTTTTAATATCTCATCAAATTTTTCTTGTGTACTTTTACGAATATCAATCAGCAACTGCCATAAACCATTATTTAATTTTTTTACGACATTTTTTTCAACCACAAAAGCCGTTTTACTTGTCAAAATAATGCGTGAAGTCTGTATGTCAGAGAAAGCATAACGCACATCTGAAAGCATAACGGATAATGTATTCCGTTTCTTTAAAGGCGTATTTTGCATCGAAAAGTCAATTGTAGGTAAATTGATAACCAAACGTGCGGGCCTGTCAAAAATCTGTAAACGAACATTTGGTTTTGAATTAAAAACCGCAATAATACGCGTATGAATACTATCACCAATGGTTCGAAAATTAATAAGTCTCAGAGGATCTGCGGCTTGAACACTAGTTTGGAGTAGCAAAAAAGATAATAAAAAGTATGTGACGAACACAATAACATCCCCATAAGCTGTTTTCAGCTTTTTGGTAAAAAAAACTCTTATCATAAGCAAAATACTCTACATTACCTTTGTAATAATTTATCTTGGTTACATAAAACGATACACCAATTTATTATCTATTTTTCAATAAAAGCTAAATAAACACCTCAAAACGAAATTAAGGTCATAAAGATATTATAATTATACATGATTTACATTGTTACTTGCCAAACGCATGATATCAACATAAAAGAATATTTATGCTTCCTAGCTGATAATAGTCATCTAAATTATCTGTAACTCATATTAAGTTGTCTTTAGAAGTTTTTTGTCTATTATGCGTTGAGACTTTTTTATGGATGAAAAATTTCTATGTTGTAACATTAGGATTGCATTACTTAAGATTCGTTGGTTCGGATATCCGAACTGTTTTAAAGATTATTTTACCGGAGACTTTTAAGAAATATGAGTCATAAAAAACAGATGGAAATAATGATGAGAAATGGTGTAAATGCAGTCATGCCTTTGCACGTGGTGTTCCGTCCTGTTTTTCTGGTACCTCCCTTTTATGGCAGACAGCCTTTTATATTTACGAATAGTTATAGCATTCGTTTGAATAAAATTGTGCATGTCGCCTTCAGGATATTAACTTATGTCAAACAAAATGCTTATAGATGCCTCCCATCCGGAGGAAACACGTGTTGTTGTTGTTCACGGCAACAAAATTGAAGAACTTGATTTTGAATCAGAACATAGAAAACAGCTCAAGGGGAATATTTATCTCGCACGTATTACGCGTGTAGAACCGTCTCTCCAAGCGGCTTTTGTTGAATATGGTGGAAACCGGCATGGTTTTTTAACATTTTCTGAAATTCATCCTGATTATTATCAAATTCCTATTGCTGATCGCCTTGCTCTTCTTGAAGAAGAAGAAAAAGAAGCTGTAGGAGAAAATTCTGTAGATACCTTTACGGAAGAAGCAACTAAAAATAAAAAACGCTCCAGAAGAACAAAAAAAAGTGAAAAAAACAATGTTATAGCAGCCGATATTGAAAATGATATCACATCTGAAGCGATAATAATTGATAATACAGAAGAATCATTAAATGCCAATATCTCTTATGATGAGATTGAAATGGTCGGTGCTGAGGACATCCGTGAAGAGCTCCCGATTTATCAAAGAAAACAAGGGCGCCAGTATAAAATTCAAGAAGTCATTAAACGACGTCAAATTTTGTTGGTACAAGTTATCAAAGAAGAGCGTGGTAATAAAGGTGCTGCCCTTACAACATATCTATCTCTAGCTGGTCGTTACTCTGTTCTAATGCCCAACACAGCACGTGGTGGTGGTATTTCACGAAAAATTACGAACGTACAAGACCGTAAGCGTCTTAAAGAAATCGTAAAAGAATTAGCCGTTCCAAAAGGTATGGGCGTTATCTTACGAACCGCTGGTGCCAATAGAACAAAAGCTGAAATTAAACGTGATTATGAATATCTTATGCGGTTATGGGATACTATTCGCACTTTGACACTCGAGTCAACGGCGCCATGCCTTGTCCATGAAGAAAGCAATCTCATCAAGCGTTCTATACGAGATCTTTACAATAAGAACATTAGTGAAATTCTTGTCTCTGGAGACCAAGGATATCGTGAAGCGAAAGACTTTATGCGTATGCTCATGCCAAGTCATGCAAAAGTTGTGCAACCTTACCGTGATCCTACGCCCATTTTCGCAAGAAATAATATTGAAATTCAACTTGATAAAATGTTGCAACCACAGGTTTCTTTAAAATCTGGTGGTTATCTTGTTATTAATCAAACAGAAGCACTTGTTGCTATTGACGTAAATTCTGGCCGCTCTACGAAAGAATTCTCTGTCGAAAAGACAGCCTTACAAACTAACCTTGAAGCTGCTGAAGAAGTAGCGCGTCAATTACGCTTGCGTGACCTTGCTGGTTTAATTGTGATTGATTTTATTGATATGCTTGAAGAACGCAATGTGAAGCTGGTCGAAAAAAAATTAAAAGATTGTTTAAAAAATGATCGTGCTCGTATTCAAGTAGGTCATATTTCACACTTCGGCCTTTTAGAAATGAGTCGTCAACGTATTCGCATATCGGTTTTAGAAAGTACGACACAGCCCTGCCCACATTGCGCAGGAACAGGAAATATACGTTCTGAATCATCAATTGCGTTACATGTCATGCGCTCAATTGAAGAATATCTTCTTCATAATTCGCAACATAATATTATCGTGCGCACCCCCGTAGCAACAGCGCTTTATGTATTAAATCATAAACGCAATATTCTTGTTAATTTAGAAGCTCGCTTTAAACTTAATATTAGTATTGAAGCAGATGATAGTATTGGAACACAACATCTTGTTATTTCTAAAGGCTCAATAGCAGAGAGAATTTTTCAATCTTCATTGGAAGATGACAATAAGCAAGAAATTGAAGATTCTGTTTTCATAAAAAGTGAATCTATTGAAAATCCTTCTCCCATTGAAACAAACCAAAAGCGTCGGCGCAAAAATCGTCACGGTGAAATTACTGATCATTCTCTCTCCAACGTTCATAAAAAAGAAGATACCTTGAATGATGATTCTTATCGTCGAGGACGTCGTCGAGGACGTCGTGGTGGTCGACGCAATCAAGATAATAGTTTTCATCAGATTCGCGTTCCTTATGCAGAACCAGTGGGAGATTTTGCTAAGCAAGCTTTAGCAGAAATTAAAGCAGCGCATCGCAAACGTCGTGTTTCACCTGCTAAATCTTTTGAACTTGAAGAAACAAAGAATAATACACAAGCTCTAGATATACAACAACAGAGTGAATCTGAAAAAAATGATACAAGTATTAAACCTAAAAAACGTAAAACACGTTCTTCAAAAGTAGTAGAAAATCAACTTTTTTTAGAGAATGATCAAAATATTGCAGAACAAAAATCTCTTGAAGAAAAACCTACAACCAGTTCGGTGCATAAAACTAAAACAAAAAAAGCAGACAAAGCTGTTCATGAGGTAGAAGATAAAGCTCTTGAAAAGAGTAAAAAATCAACACGTGGAACACGTAAAAAATCATCTTCTAAAGAGACAACGCAAATACAAAAAATATTAGAGCAAGAAACTGTAATCGAGATGGAGAAAGTTATCGAAACCTCTCCTTCCCAAATTGAAGAAACAATTAATCAACCCGTTGTTATTTCATCAACGCCTAATGATTCTTCCAAAACTGAACGTATTGGTTGGTGGAAACGCAGAATTCTTTCGAAAAATTAAGGATTAAAAAAACCGCCACAGAAAATTGTGGCGGTTCAAATAAACAATTATAGAAGACGTTTTGACCAACTTCTATGGTGTGGGTTTATTACTTTTGTTTTGCTTTTTCTTGCTCATCCCG
Organism: Bartonella sp. AA86SXKL; assembly: GCF_042196885.1. NCBI lineage: Bacteria > Pseudomonadati > Pseudomonadota > Alphaproteobacteria > Hyphomicrobiales > Bartonellaceae > Bartonella > Bartonella sp. AA86SXKL. Next base: position 88,967 of record NZ_JBHIRE010000005.1, read on the forward strand.
CATACGCTCTTCAATTTCTTTTTGCTTTGATTGAATGGCTTGCTGCAGCTTTATTTGTTCTTGTTGAAAATCTTTTTCCTCCATACCAGGACCGGTATAGGCTGCTGTAAACCCATTAAGAGAAAACTCAATAGGATTAGCTGAACCACGGAAATTAACTGTGGTTACAACCATTTTTGTACCACTTTTCATAGCTGCTATAAGCTTATCATCTAAGACATCATTAGCAATACAACTTGGTCCATTACAAATAATATAAGGAATTTTTTTAGAGAACTCGTCACCAATTTTAATGTGAACACCTTCTGGCAAAAAACGACCTGTAGGTACTTGAATACCTATACGTTTCTCATTTTGCTTCCCTTTTATTTCAACAAGATTAAAAGCCGTTAAAGGTTGTCCCGTATTCGATAATACAGTATTCATTGTATTACAAATATCAACATCATGCTGCTTACTGCAAACTTTGTACCAACCTTGTGATAAAGTTTGCGCATTTGCAGAAATACCAGCTATAAGAAAAAGGGCAGCAGCTCCAACTAATACTGAAACAGCAGAATAAACATTTTTATGCGACATGATTAAGTTAATCCTTTCAACGCGCTCTTAAGTAACTTCAAAAAAATATTAAATATAATTCCAACTTAATTTATTAAATTATAATGAAATAACAATTAATTTTACTATTTTTACTTCAATATAAAAAAAAAGTTAAATTTAGAGAAAAAATACGACGAGCCATTCTAATTTTTATACACTCATATCATTTCCCCTCTTCATCACATTGGTATTTGATGCAATCTATCCATAAAACACCTCTGTGCATTTAAACTAAGATTACACAAACGAATCAATATTGCAATGTTAATTAAAATAAACTCTGATACTACTCTAAAAAACTTACTAATTAAAATTTTTACATTTATTACTCTTCATGTTAAGCTTATAGAACATTAGCAACAGGTGTTGCAATGCATTAAGCTCCAAAATATCAGATAAGTTTTATAGTTTTCCTTATGTGCCTCGTGTGATACACAAAAACAAAATCATCTACGGTATTATTGAAACATTTGATGAATTAAAACCATTGATTGTCTAAAATTTCTGCCCTTGTTTACAAAACAATGGTGATACGCTTTTGTAATAAAAATTTTATATTCTATAGCGTTTAACTAAACAGTTTAGTTTAAAAATACGCTACTAAAGAAGTGCTTTTTTCTTAATTAAACAACACATTTTCTTAGAGAGAAAATCTATAACTGCTGAAAATATTTTATTTATAATAAACTTTCTTAAAATATAATAACATATTAATTTATAATAATAATTTATCTTTTTTCTATTTCTATATTGTATGAAAGATCCTAATAGCGCAAACCTCTCTTATATTGAATCAATAAAATTTATCCACTTGTACATCACAAGCAGAGTTAGTTTTATAGATAAAACTACTGAACAAAGGGATTCCCCCTATGAATCATCTCACGTGCCTAAAGCCATAATAAATTTATGCTCATATATTATACATCTATTATTGCACTTCTGTACAAATATCATCTCTCAGCTTTATAACATGAATAAAAAATATAGCTTTTATCAATTTATTTTAAGTTATTTCTCAAATAAAATAATTTACTAAAATGATAAATTCTTTTCATCTTTTACAACATCAAAGATATAAATCGTTAATGATTTAAGTTTTAAGAAAAAATGAATTCAAAATATCATTTTGTTTTCCTATATAACACAACTTAGAGCTATAAAACATCTCTCTTATCGTATTAATAAAACAAGATTTAAGATATGAAATGTATCGTCATTAAAATAATTAAACAGATAAAAATAAAAAACTACAAGCACAAAAAATCATGCATAAAAAGAAAACATAAAAAAGATATATGAGTTTATTATTTAATATATATTAAAGCTTATATGATAAGAATAATAGATAATATCTTATGTGTATAAATTACTTTATTATAAATAATGATAAAAACAAAAAATTAAAATATATTTTACTAACATATTTAAACTATTATTTAGTATATTATCTTAATTTCTCTGTATTTGTATAATTAATTTTTTAATTGAATAATTCTTCAACATGAGAACGCATACGATCTATAATATTCTTTTTCTTGTTTGGAAGCATTATATTATGTACTTCTTTAATGGTATTACAAAGCTTAGGTGCACTTTTTACAAACCAATTATCTTCTGTAAGACTATTTTTATATCGTCAAATATTTGTTTTTCATAACTATAAGAGCCATCTGTTAGTAATTCTTTAATATCCCTGACTAAACTAGGACTTATTGAATTATTTGCGCCTTTAGCCCAACTAAAATCTTTATCTTTCCAATCAAAATCTTTGCGCAAAATAGCACCTATATCACTTTGCAATATATCCGCTAACGTATTGCAAGCAATAATAAATATGAGATAATTTTTCATTATCTCATCATCACCTCCACTTTTCTCATTCATTCCCCATTCATTAAACGTTTGAGTTTTTTTTAAATAATCTTTTGCTTTAATCAACTTTTCTTCATACTCCCCTACTTCATACTCTCTCGCTATATGTATTCTAGAGATAATTTTTTGTTTTTTTTCAGCTAGATCCTGTAATTTCGAACCAAGATTATAATATTCATCCTTCAGAGTTTTCAGTTTTTTATATAACTTATTCCGTTCCTGTAAACGCTCATAGTATTCTGCTTTAGAAATATTTTTTTCCCAAATATCCAAATGAGATATACTTTCTTCAATAAATTGTATGCTCTCTTTAATATTCTTTCTTTTGTTTTTTAAATGTTGGTATTGTTCATCAGAAGATAACTCAGCATAAGCGTTTTTTACGCCATATATTAAAGTGAGTAACAAAAAAACGATAGTTAGACACTTTTGTAATGAAGAAAGCATGCTATCTTTACCTAAATTCTTTCTAAAAAATTTACAGGAGCTTATTAGCTTATTATATTGAAAGTGCTATTTAATGCGGTTAAACCGTCTAATCTATTTCCTTCATTATATCAATACGTATATAATAAAAACCAAATAAATATATAATGGCTCTTTATTATAAACTTAAATTTTATTCTTATACAAAATCAATAACTTTTTGTTTTTATAGAATAATTTTATAAAAATAAGTAATAGTTCTGAAATAATAAAGATATTTTTTAAACAGAATGTTGTTCTGCCATTTCGACAAGCTGTGTCATAATATTCGCTGCTCCAACAAGCCTTTCATCCGCTGTGGACCAATTACGAATAAGAGCGATACTTTGATCTGGACGAATTTTTGCCATCGAACCTTGTTTTCCAACCCACTGAACAAGAGCAACACTATTTGCGAAATAGTTATTACGAAACTGTATAACAATCCCCTTTGGTCCTGTATCTAATTTCTCTACATGCGCTTTTCGACATAATGTTTTGATATAAAAGACTTTAAGAAGGTGTTGAACCTCAAGGGGTAAAGGACCAAAGCGATCAATTAACTCCGCTGCAAATTCATCAATTTGTTCTAAATCATCAAGTTCTGTTAAACGACGATAAAGTCCCATACGTAATGATAAGTCAGGCACGAAACTTTCTGGTATCATCACTGTTGTACCAAGTGAAATTTGAGGAGACCATTGATTATCTTCGTTTAGCTCTCCATCTTTTAATTCAGCAACAGCTTCTTCAAGCATTTTTTGATAGAGTTCAAATCCAACTTCTTTGATATGCCCCGATTGCTGTTCACCTAAAAAATTGCCTGAACCGCGGATATCCATGTCATGGCTTGCCAATTGAAACCCGGCCCCTAAGGTATCAAGAGATTGTAAAACTTTAAGACGGCGATCGGCAGCAGCTGTTAAGACTTTACCAGCAGGAAATGTAAAGAGAGCATAAGCACGTTGTTTTGAACGCCCTACCCTACCACGTAACTGATAAAGGGCAGAAAGGCCAAACATCTCAGCACGATGCACAATTAGGGTATTGGCTGTTGGAATATCAAGCCCCGATTCAATAATGGTTGTTGAGAGCAGCACATCATATTGTCCATCATAAAATGCATTCATGATATCATCAAGTTGTCCAGCCGGCATTTGTCCATGAGCCACAACGAATTTCAGTTCTGGCACATGTGTTTTGAGATATTCTTCTACAAAAGCCAGATCAGAAATACGAGGACAAACATAGAAACTTTGTCCACCACGATAATATTCTCGAAGCAGGGTCTCTCGTATAACAAGTGCATCAAAGGGTGAAATAAAAGTACGAACCGCCATTCTATCAATGGGGGGTGTTGTTATCAATGAAAGTTCACGTACACCCGATAAAGCTAACCCTAAAGTGCGTGGTATGGGAGTTGCTGAAAGTGTGAGAACATGAATATCACTTTTAAGCTCTTTTAAACGCTCTTTATGTTTAACACCAAAATGTTGTTCCTCATCAATGATAAGAAGGCCTAATCGTAAAAAATTAACTGCACCACTTAATAATGCATGGGTTCCAATGACAATATCGATTGTACCATCTGAAACACCTTTTTTTACTCGTGCAAGTTCTTTCGCTTTTACAAGCCTTGAAGCATGTCCAATTTTAACCGGTAATCCTTGAAAACGCGAAATAAATGTTTTGTAATGTTGACGTGAAAGCAAAGTTGTTGGTACAACAACCGCAACCTGATATCCATTTAATGCTGCAACAAAAGCACTTCGAATGGCTACTTCAGTTTTTCCAAAACCAACATCACCGCATATCAAGCGATCCATCGGCTTGCCTGAGGCTAGATCATCCAAAACAGCATCAATTGCATTCATTTGATCTTCCGTTTCTTCATAGGGAAAGCAAGCAACGAACTCATCAAAAGATCCAATTGGTGGAAGTAAAGCAGGCGCAGCACGAGTCATACGCTCTGCAGCTATACGGATTAATTGCCCTGCCATTTCCAATAAATGTTTTTTAAGCCGAGCTTTACGTGCTTGCCAAGCAACACCTCCTAATTTATCTAACGTTACCTCTGTTCCTTCTGAGCCATAACGTGAGAGAAGCTCAATATTTTCAACAGGTAAAAAGAGGAGATCACCTCCAGCATATTTAATTTCAAGGCAATCTCGTAAAATTCCAGTGGTTGTGATGGTTTTAAGACCAACAAATTGGCCAATACCGTGGTCGATATGCACAACAATATCACCAGAATTTAAAGCAGAAACTTCAGAAATAAAATTTGTATTATTCTTACGCCGCTTTGGCGATCTTATAAAACGATCGCCAAGGATATCTTGCTCTGCTATAATAGCCAAATCTTCAGCCACAAAACCATGTTCTATCATGATAACAGCTGCTAATATGCGATCTCGAGGTGTTGCTTTGACAGTTTGCAAAGATTTTGCAACATCTATTTTTTTCAATCCATGCTCGTCGAGAACTTGTACTAAACGATTCAGAGATCCTTCACTCCAACACGCTAAAAGTACTTTTTTGCCCGCAGCGCGTAAAGATGCGATGTGATCAATAACACTTGAAAAAACGTTTTTTTCCTGCGCATTACGCTCTTTTACAAAATCATATCCCTGTTTAACATGTGCGTGAATAACAGTTTGTTCCAAACTTTGTGGAATATTAAAAGGCGAAAAATCAATACGCTGTGAAGATTGTTGCACACATTCTAAAACACGCTCTGGCGTTAAATAGAGAAGACTAGGGTCTATTGGATGATAAGAAGTAGAATTTTCTTTATCATTTTCGCGCTCTTTGCGCGCATTATAATAGTCTTCAATAAGATGATAGCGCTCAATGAAGACTTCTTCTATGAGATGTTCAAAAACTATCGCTAAGTTGCCACAATGGTCAAACAAGCTATCAAGGTTTTCATAAAAAAATGGAAGCCAATGTTCCATACCAACAAAACGCCGACCTTGAGAAATTGCTTCATAAAGCATGTTATTTTTTTGTGATACACCAAATGTACGGGTATAATTGCTTTTAAAACGGCTGATGCGTTCTGGTGTAAGAACAACCTCACTCATTGCCTGTAATAAAAGTTCAGTTTTTTGGCCTGTTGTCCTTTGACTTTCTGGATCAAATACGCGGATACTTTCTAGGGTATCTCCAAAAAAATCAAGACGTAAAGGTTCAACATCCATCGGAGAAAAGATATCAAGTATTCCTCCTCTTACAGCAAACTCACCAACATCACGGACAACCGTAACACGTTCAAAACCATTGGTTTCTAGAAATTGAATAAGATTTCCCATGTTATTACGCTGGCCAACACGTGCGTGAATAAGCTGAGCTTCTATCATTTCACGAGGAGGCAACTTTTGCATAATTGCATTTGCTGTAGTTAATATAATTGCAGGATGTGGATCTTTCCGTAAATTTGCTATGTGTGCCAATGTTGATAGTCGACGTGCCATAACAGCAATTCCTGGTGATACGCGATCATAAGGCAAACAATCCCATGCAGGAAATTGAAGTACGGGTAAATTGGGTTCAATAAAATTTAAAACTTGTTGTAAATACGCAATTTTTGTTCCGTCACGGACAACATAGATGAGCGGTTTACCTTGTGCAATTTCTGAACTTAATTTAGCAAGCGCAAAGGCTTCAAATCCATCAGTAACGCCATCTAAAATCATACGAACAGAATTATTTTTGGGAATAACAATTTTTTTAAATATAGGCATCGGGATTAATAACTTAAGCAAGTACGATAATTGGCAATATCACGGAAAAGTGGACTATCAACTTCAGAGGGGGGCAAAATTTCTCCAGTAATCCATGTGAGTAAATCACGATCATCAAAAGACATAATATACTCAAGCTCAGAGAGCGTTCTATCATTCATCTCAGTGATATGAGCATCGACATAATGTCCAAAAATGAGATCCATTTCACGAATACCGCGATGCCATGCACGAAAAATCAATCGACGACGACGAGCATCTAATTGATTTTTGTCAACGACAAAAACTGTCATAAAAAATCTCCTTGAATAAAGTAATATAAACTATTCAATTAGTCGTAAAAATTTGTACCTTGCTTTAAGGAAGTTCTATAATCTTTTGTTCTTTAAGTGTAATTCGACGATGCATTTGCTTAGCCAAAGCGTAATTATGTGTTGCAATAAGAGCAGAAAGACCAGACTGACGAACAAGGATAGATAAAGCTTGAAAGACATAAGCTGAAGTTACTGGATCAAGATTTCCTGTAGGTTCATCAGCCAAAAGAACCGAAGGGCCATTTGCTACTGCACGTGCAATAGCAACACGTTGTTGTTCTCCTCCCGATAACTCTGAGGGACGATGGTTCGCACGATGAGAAATACGCAGATACGTTAATAATTTGCGCGCACGATCTTCTGCTATGGATTTTTTTAATCCTGCTATCATTTGCGGTATCATGACATTTTCTAACGCCGTAAACTCTGGAAGTAAATGATGAAATTGATAAACAAAACCAATATCATTTCGTCTTATAGCTGTTCGCTCACTATCAGAGCGCTTTGCACAAGAAACACCCCGTAACATCACATCACCAGCTGTTGGTTTTTCTAATAATCCAGCAATATGAAGAAGTGTTGATTTTCCAGCACCAGATGGTGCAACAAGTGCGACAAGCTCTCCACGATTAAGAATAAAATTGGCTTTATCTAAAACAATGAGAGGCTTATGACTCTCGAAAAAGTGTCTTTCAATCTCTACAAGCTCTAAAATAGCTGTCATTATTCATACCTCAAAGCTTGTACGGGATCTAGCTTAGCAGCACGCCATGCCGGAATGAGAGCAGCAAGAAACGACAAGAATAAAGCCATCATAGCAACCAAGACGGTCTGTTTCCACTCAATTTGTGCAGGCAATTTTGTTAAAAAATAAAGTTGAGGATTAAAAACGTCGACATTAAATAACCAAGATATAAAATCTTGGATATGATTAATATTCGCAGTCGCGATAACACCTAAAACTAAACCCAATATAGTTCCAATAAAACCAATCATCATTCCTGTAATGATAAATATACGCAAAATCGCACTCTGTTGAGCCCCCATCGTGCGTAAAATTGCAATATCATGACTTTTATCTTTTACAAGCATAATCAGCCCTGAAATAATATTTAAAGCAGCAACAAGAACGATCAGAGAAAGAATGAAAAACATAACATTTCGTTCAATCTGTAAGGCTGAAAAAAAAGCCTGATTGCGTGTACGCCAATCAATTAAATAGACCTGTTGATCAACTGCTTTTTCTACAACAGGTTTTATTTGATCAACAGCATCAGGATCATTTAGAAATAATTCTAAAGACTGAACCTTATCTCCCAAATTAAAAAACATTTGTGCTTCATGGAGAGGCATAAAGATAAATATTGAATCATATTCAGACATACCAACTTCAAAAATAGCAACGACTTTATAAGCTTTCACACGTGGGGTAACGCCAAAAGGAGTCTCATCACCATCTGGAGTAATAATACGAATATCTCTTCCAACTGTCAGTCCTAATTTTTCTGCTAAGCCACTTCCAATTGCAACACCTTCTTCTTGATCAAACCGAGAAATCGATCCTAATTTAATGTTTTGAGAGACTGTTTTAAGCTTTTCTAGATCTTGTTTGCGCATACCACGAACTAACGCGCCAGAGCCACCTTGAACTTCACCTTGAACAAGCGCTTGACCTTCAATAACAGGTAAAGCAAACTTCACACCATTTGTAGTTTCTAAAGAAGAAATAAGAGTCTTATAATCAGAAAAACCAGAATCAACTGTTTGAATAATAAGATGCCCATTCATACCAAGAATACGATTGAGAAGTTCTGTACGAAAGCCATTCATCACCGCCATAACAACAACCAGAGCAAATACGCCCAACATAATCCCAATAAGAGAAATAATTGAAATAACAGATGCAACGACATGTTTTTTATTGGGAATCATATAACGAAAAGCGATCATCCACTCATAAGATGAAAAGCATTTGTTTTTCAGCCTCTTCATAATATTTCCTATTAAATTATAGAAAGTTGGCTGAGCACATCTTCAACCTTTAGAGATTTTTTTATTCCTGTTTTTCGATCTTTAATTTCAACTTCATTTTGTGCAATGCTGTTAGGACCAACAATGATTTGCGTTGGCAAACCAATCAAATCCATTGTTGCAAATTTTGATCCAGGACGTTCATTTCTATCATCTAATAACGGATCAAAACCAACCTTCTTTAATCCCTGATAGAGAAACTCACATGCCTGTGTGCATTTTTCATCATCGGGCTTCATATTGATAATCCCAAAATCAAACGGTGCCATCGACTTTGGCCAAATAATACCATTTTCATCATGAGAAGCCTCAATAGCGGCCGCAACAAAACGCGAAGGACCAATACCATAAGATCCCATAGAGACCACATGCTCTTTTCCATCTTTTCCCATAACTTTTGCTCCCATTGGAGCGGAATATTTAGTACCAAAGTGGAAAATATGCCCTACTTCAATACCACGCGCTGAAAGACGATTATGATCAGAAACTTTAGCCCACTCCTCTTCATTATGCATTTCTTCCGTTGCTGCATAAAAAGATGTCCATTGCTTAACAATATCATCTAAAACAGCTTTATCACTAAAATCGATTGAACTATCAGGAACGGTAAGTTCAAGAAATTGTTTATCACAAAAGATAGCACTCTCTCCTGTTTCAGCCAAAATGATAAATTCATGACTGAGTTCCCCCCCTATTGGACCTGTATCTGCACGCATAGGAATTGCTTTTAAGCCAAGGCGAGAAAAAGTGCGTAAATAAGCAACAAACATACGATTATAAGATGTTTCAGAGCCTTCATAATCAAGATCAAAAGAATAAGCATCTTTCATTAAAAATTCTCGTGCTCGCATCACACCAAAACGTGGACGAATTTCATCACGAAATTTCCATTGAATATGATATAAATTAAGCGGAAGATCTTTATAAGAACGAACATAAGAGCGAAAAATATCTGTTACCATCTCTTCATTGGTTGGACCATAAAGTAAATCACGCTTTTGACGATCTTTAATGCGGAGCATTTCCAAACCATAATCATCATAACGACCGCTTTCACGCCAAAGATCAGCAGACTGAATTGTAGGCATCAATATTTCTATTGCACCCGCACGTTCTTGCTCTTCACGAATAATTTTACAAACTTTATCAAGCACTTTTTTTCCCAAAGGAAGCCAAGAATAAATCCCTGATGTTTGTTGTCGAATCATTCCAGCGCGCAACATGAAGCGATGAGAAACAATTTCTGCTTCTTTAGGATTCTCTTTTAAAAGTGGAAGGAAATATTGAGAAAGACGCATTGAAATAATTAACTCCTAATCAGACCTATCATATCGGAACAATTTATCACACCCTCTATTCATCTATAGCCGCATTCTGAATACTTGCAAATATAACGATCTTATCATTTAAAAATTTATTGTGCTTTATTCTCTATTTTTCTTATTTAGCAATAAAATAAAAATGCTCTTCTCTTTTTAAATAACGTAATAGGAAAGTTTTTTTATTTTGACCGATGTAAAAAAACTGTACAGATAGGTTTTTTTTGCCAAATTTCATGAACAGCCGCTCTTACTGCACGTCGTGTTGCCTCTCGAATAAGTTCATTATTTTTCTGTTTCATGCGTGGGATATTATAAACTGTATTTTCTACGATATCTAAAAGAATATCTTTTAAACTTTCCCCCTTTCCATTACTTTCAGGTAACCCGAATGTTGTTAGACCTATATCCCCTAATAATTCATGCTTACTATTTATATGGAGAGAAATAGTAACATGACCAGCATAACTTAGTTTGCGGCGTTCACGAATCCCTAATTCATCTTCATCTCCAATTAGGCAACCATCCTTATAGATGCGGCCAACAGGAACTTGATCAATAACCTTCACAGACTCTGGTGCAAGACGTAACATATGGCCATTTCTGATATCCATAACAGTTTTAATACCCGCTTGACGTGCTAAAGTTGCCTGAGCCTTAAGATGCATTGCTTCCCCATGTACAGGGACAAGTATTTGTGGCTTTATCCAATCATACATCTGTAAAAGTTCTGAACGACGGGGATGACCTGAAACATGAACAAGTGCATCTTCATTCGTAATAATTTTAATACCCAAATCAATGAAACAATTTTGTACCTCAATAATCGCTTTTTCGTTTCCTGGAATACTTCGTGATGAATAAATAACGGTATCACCAGCGGAAAGTGCAATACTTTTCATTCCATCACGTGACAGTTTAGCTAAAGCAGCACATGGCTCACCTTGGCTCCCTGTGACAATTAAAACAAGATCTTTTCGCGAGATGTAGCCATAATCATCTTCCGTTACAAATGGTGCTAAACCATTCATATAACCAAGCTCTTGTGCAACCATAATACTTCGCTTAAGGGAACGCCCAATGACAAGCACCTTACGTCCAGCAGCTTCAGCTGCAAGAGCAATAGAACGTATCCGACCAATATTAGAAGAAAAAGTCGCTATCGCAACACGCCCTTCAGCTTTAGAAATAATCTCTGAAAGACTGGCTTGAACTTGCTGTTCTGAAGGAGAAATACCATCCCGACATGCATTTGTGGAATCACAAAGTAATGCTAAAACACCTTTTTTGCCTAAAGCACGAAATCTTTTTTCATCGGTTACAGCCCCGAGTGAAGGGGTATGATCAATTTTCCAATCACCAGTATGAATCACAGTCCCCAAAGAGGTTGTAATTGCTAAAGATACAGATTCTGGTATTGAATGGTTAACGGCTATAGCCTCTATAGCAAAGGAACCTACCTGAAAACAATCACCAGCTTGAAAAATATTGAGTAAAATTTTTTGAGATTCAAAATCTAATTGTTTTTTAGTTTCCAATAATCCTGCCGTAAAAGGCGTACAGTAAATCGGCACTTGTAACTTTGGACATAAATCAAGAACGGCCCCATAATGATCTTCATGTGCATGTGTTAAAACAAGACCCCGTATATTATGTTTTTCACTTTCTAGAAAACGAATATCAGGCAAAACAAGATCGACACCTGGTAATTCAGAACCAGCAAAACTAATCCCCATATCAACCAGCAGCCATTCACGAAGATTTTGGGGACCAAATCCGTAAGCAGCTAAATTCATCCCTATTTCACCTACACCTCCCAGAGGTAAAAAAACAAATTCACATCTATTGGCTGCAACCATAAACATCTCCCAAATCATTAAGGTATCTGATGATAAAATAATTTTTTAATAACGACCTGCATTAATAGAAGCAGCCGAACCAAAATGAACATCTCCAGCTGTTATAATGGCTGTCTGACCATTTTTTTGCTTTATGATGCAGTTAAAATCACTATCAAGACCATCAAAAACACCCTCAATGACTTTTTCATCATTCACCACTTTGACATGTTTCCCAAGATGAGCGGAATATAAAAGCCATTTTTTTCGGATTATTTCACATCCTTTTGGTTGTTTCCAAAGAAGGTAATTTTTAGAAAAACACTCCGTCAAAACCGTAAATAATTGTTCTGCATCAATACGCAAACCGATATTCTTTAAGCTTGAAGTGGAATAGGGTGCATCTTCATAATTATATTTCACATTTATTCCAATACCAATAACCAAGGCATATTGTTGTGATGACAATTTTAAAATCTCAAGCAAAACTCCAGAGCTTTTTTCTCCTCTGAGCAAAATATCGTTTGGCCATTTTAAGCTCACAATATTGTTTGTCTGTTTTTCCTCTTTTATTAATTGTTTTATTGCCTCTGCCACACTTACTCCAGCAACAAAACCAAGTTGAGCCGCAGTTTGATGAACAATATCATCAATTAATAAAAGACTAGAATAAAGGTTCCCTTTTGGACTAGACCAAGTCCTCCCTCTTCTTGCTCTTCCCTGTGTTTGTTCTTGTGCAACAATCCAAAGATTACCTTGATGACCAGTTTGCGCTTTTCGTTGCGCAATGAGATTTGTTGAATCAACACTATCGTACGCTTCAATAGTGTATCCCTGTTTTTGTGCAAAATCTGATAAAGTATAAACCATATTCATTAAAACAATACTGTTGCTGCTTTTTCTGCTAGTTCAGCGAACCAAACTCCAAAAAGCGCGTAAAATAAAATAAAGAATACAGAAAGACCAAGACAAAATTGAAGCTCTTTCGATAAAGCAACAAAATGCGCTTTTGCATCATCAAACCACATAATTTTAATGACTCTCAAATAGTAAAAAGCCCCAACGACAGACGCTATCATCCCAACGACAGCAAGTGGCGTAAGTCCAGCGTGGACAGCAGCAGAAAATGTATACCACTTTCCAAAAAAACCAGCCATAGGAGGTATGCTTGCTAAAGAAAAAAGCTGTATTGTCATCACAACAGCCATAAACGGATTCGTCTTTGCTAACCCTGAAAGATCATAAATATTTTCAACATTTCCATTCTGAGAGCGCATTCCAAGAATAAAGGCAAATGAACCAATCGTCATTCCAAGATAAATAGTCATATAAAGGATAACGCTTTTTATCCCAAGCATATCTCCAGCAGATAAACCAACAAGTGCATAACCCATATGACTGATCGACGAATAAGCCATTAAGCGCTTAATATTATTCTGACCGATTGCAGCAAAAGCACCCAGTATCATTGATGCAATCGCCATGAACACCAAAATTTGTTGCCATGCAGGCATCACGTTATCAACACGCCCTAGGGGAATAAAGGTCACCACAATAATACGGATGATTAAAGCCATTGCAGCAACTTTAGGGGCACCAGCAAAAAATGCTGTAATCGGTGTGGGCGCTCCTTCATAAACATCAGGTGTCCACATATGAAACGGAACAGCAGAAATTTTGAAAGCCAAACCAGCTAAAATAAAGACAATTCCAAAAATAACCCCCAATTGTACATTTTTATCTTTTAAAGCAAGAGCAATTTCGTGAAAACCAATTTGACCGGTAAAACCATAAAGCAAAGAAATACCATAAAGAAGCAACCCTGAAGATAATGCTCCTAAAACAAAGTATTTTATACCGGCTTCAGAAGATTTTACATTATTACGATTAATCGCTGCTAAAACATATAAAGCTAAAGATTGCAGCTCTAACCCCATATAAAGCGACAGCATATTACCCGCTGAAATCATAAACATCATTCCAAGGGTTGCTAAAAGAACAAGTACTGGAAACTCAAATATATTAAACTTTTGTGCATTGGCAAAACCAACAGACATGATAAGAGAAAAGAGTGCACCAATAAGCATTAAAATTTTCATATAACGACTAAAGGAATCGATAACGAGCGCATTGGTTTGAAATGAACCATTTTTAGGAAAAATTATAAGAATAATAATGGTTGCCACAAGAAGTGCTATGGCTAAACCTGTCACTGTTAAAGAAGCACGTGTATTGGAATAAACACCAATCATAAGCAGCACGACAGCTCCTAATGCAATTAAAAGCTCTGGAAGAATTAAGACTAATTGCGCTATTATTTCAGTTTGCATGTGCATTCTTCCCTTATCTAGTGCAGTTTATTGATGAGGGTTTCTACGGAAAACGCCGTTGCCTTAAGAATAGGCGTTGGATAGATACCAAAGAATATTGTAAGAATAACCATTGGATAAAGGAGGAATTTTTCTCTTAAAGAAAGATCTATTAATACTTTTAAATTCTCTTTATCCAAGGAACCAAAAACCACACGCCGATAAAGATAAAGGGCATAGGCTGCCGATAAGATAACACCTGTTGTTGCTAAAACAACAACCAATTTATTTACTTGAAAAACACCTATTAAGGTTAAAAATTCACCCAAAAATCCTGAGCTTCCAGGCAAACCAACATTTGCCATGGTGAAAATTAAGAAAACAACAGCATATTTAGGCATATTATTCACTAAACCACCAAACGCTGAAATTTCACGTGTATGCAAGCGATCATAGATAACCCCAACACAAAGAAACAATGCTGCTGAAACAATTCCATGGGATAGCATCTGATAAATAGCCCCTTGTATCCCCTGTTCATTCGCAGCAAAAATACCCATCGTTACATATCCCATATGCGCTATTGAGGAATATGCAATAAGTTTTTTGATGTCACTTTGAACAAGTGCAACCAGTGATGTATAAATAATAGCGATAAGCGATAATGTGAAAACAAAAGGCGCAAAATCTGCTGAAGCGATAGGAAACATAGGCAAAGAAAAACGAAGAAAACCATACCCACCTAATTTAAGTAAGACACCAGCTAAAATAACAGAACCCGCTGTCGGTGCTTCTACGTGAGCATCAGGGAGCCATGTATGAACTGGCCACATTGGCATTTTAACTGCGAAAGAAGCAAAAAATGCAAGCCATAACCATATTTGCATATGAGCAGGAAACTGATAATTGAGTAAAGTTGGTATATCAAGTGTCCCAGCCTCCCAATACATAACCATAAGAGCAACCAGCATAAGCACTGAACCAAGTAAAGTATATAAGAAAAACTTTATACTTGCATAAACACGACGTGCTCCTCCCCATACACCTATAATGATAAACATTGGAATGAGGCTGCCTTCAAAAAAAACATAGAATAGCATTGCATCAAGAGCACAAAAAACACCAATAATCGCAACTTCTAGAAGAAGAAACGCAATCATATAGGCTTTTAATCTCTCTTTAACATTCTCCCAACTTGCTAAAATACAGAAAGGCAAAAGAAAAGCCGAGAGAACAACAAAAAGAATAGAAATACCATCGACCCCCATATGATAGCTAATACCACCCCCTAACCAACTGGATTTTTCAACCATTTGAAAATTTTGGTTGCTAGAATCAAATCCTATCCAAATAATTAAAGAAATAATAAAAACAAATAGAGTCGTAAAAAATGCGACATTACGTATATTATGGCGTGCTACTTCACTATCATCTTTGATAAACAAAATCAGAAGAACACCAACAAGCGGCAAAAATGTAACCGTAGAAAGAATAGGCCAATCGGTCATTAGTTTACGCCCCCGATCATCATCCATGTAATGAGCAATGCAACGCCGATAAGCATTGCAAATGCATAGTGGTAAAGATAGCCTGTTTGCATTCGAACAACTCTATTTGTAATATCAACAACACGCGCTGCAATACCATTGGGACCTAGACCATCAATAATCTTACCGTCTCCCACTTTCCAAAAAAAAGAACCAATTCTAAAGGTAGGACGAACAAATAAAAAGTTATATAATTGATCGAAATACCACTTTTGGTAAAGAAAGTGATACACTCCTGGCATAATACGCGCCATTTTCTTGGGAAGAGAGGGAGCCACAATATAAAATAAATAAGCCAACATAAACCCAAGAATCATTGCTATAAAAGGCGACCATTTTACCCAATTAAAAACATGGTGAGCATCATGAAGAATATGATTATGGCTGCTTGTAAACAATGCTCCCTTCCAAAAAGCATTATACAAGTCACCAAAAAAGTAAGGTTGGAAAACGACACCAGAAAATATTGCTCCAATAGATAAAAGAAAGAGTGGAATCAACATAACTGGAGGCGATTCATGAACATGATGCATCACATCAACTGTTGCCCGTGGTTTACCATGGAATGTCATAAAGATAAGTCGCCATGAATAGAAACTTGTTAAAAAGGCAGCAAAAACAAGAAGATAAAAAGCATATCCTGAAGCAATATTATGAGATGCAAAAGCAGACTCTATAATCGCATCTTTTGAGAAAAAACCTGCAGTCCCGAAAAGTGTTCCTGGAATTCCAACTCCGGTCAAGGCAATGGTCCCGACCATCATCATCCAATAGGTGATCTTTATATGTTTGCGTAACCCACCCATTTTTCGCATATCTTGTTCATCAGACACAGCATGAATCACAGAACCTGCACCAAGAAACAATAAGGCTTTAAAAAAAGCATGCGTAAAAAGATGAAAGACAGCAGCGCCATAAGCTCCAACACCTAATGCCACAAACATATAACCAAGTTGAGAGCATGTAGAATAAGCAATAACACGCTTAATATCATTCTGCACCAACCCCACAGTTGCTGCAAAAAACGCTGTTGTTGCACCAACAATAATAATCACGGTCAAAGCAGTTGAAGAAAGTTCAAAAATTGGCGACATACGCGCAATCATAAAAACACCAGCCGTTACCATTGTAGCGGCATGAATAAGCGCTGATACAGGAGTTGGCCCTTCCATTGCATCAGGCAGCCAAGTATGTAAAAGAAATTGTGCGGATTTTCCCATCGCACCAATAAATAATAAAAGACATGTAATGGTAATTGCCGTCTGCCCATCAAATTGCCAATCTAAAAATGTCATATTTTGTATAAAGCTCTTGTCGGCAGCTTTTGCAAAAATAGAGGCAAAATCAACCGATTGGAACAAAACAAAAATACTAAAGATTCCTAAGAGAAAACCAAAGTCTCCAACACGGTTAACTACAAAAGCTTTCATTGCGGCCTTATTAGCAGAATCGCGCTGAAACCAAAAACCAATGAGTAAATAAGAAGCAAGTCCGACACCTTCCCATCCAAAAAACATCTGAATCAAATTATTGGATGTGACCAACATAAGCATCATAAATGTAAACAAAGAAAGATAAGAAAAAAAACGAGACCTTGAAGGGTCATGGTGCATATAACCAATTGAATAAATATGCACTAATGCCGAAACACTATTCACAACAATAAGCATGACAGCTGTTAATGCATCAACATGTAAAGCCCAATTAAAGCTTAAGTCACCAACAGTCATCCAATGTAATACCAATACATCAATCGCTGGAATATGACCAAGTGCAGTACTGAAAAATACTATCCACGATAATATGGCAACAACAACCATAAAGCTACATGTTATCAATTCACTCGCACGATCTCCTATCGTTTTTCCACCTAGTGCAGCAATTAAAAAACCCAAAAGCGGAAGAAAGACAATCGTATAATACATCACTGGTTAGCCTTTCATTACATTAACATCTTCAACCGCAATGGAACCACGATTACGGAAAAAAACGACCAGAATTGCTAAACCAATGGCAGCTTCAGCAGCTGCTACGGTTAAGACAAATAAAGCGAATACCTGACCAACGAGATCATGAAGAAATGCTGAAAATGCAACAAAATTGAGATTAACTGAAAGCAATATAAGCTCAATGGACATCAAGATAATAATCACATTTTTTCTGTTGAGAAAAATTCCAGCAATACCAATTGTAAACATTAAAGCAGAAACAGTGAGATAATGTGTAATATCAATATACATCTGCATAGCCCCCCTTACATACCTTTGCCTGATTCAACTTGTTTGATTTCAATGGCACTTTCTACCGTTCTAGAAACTTGCTCCGCAATAGATTGCCGCTTTACTCCTAATTTATGACGAAGTGTTAAAACAATAGCTCCAATCATTGCAACCAATAAAATCATTCCAGCAATTTGAAAATAGAAAACATAATCCGTATAGAGAATATCACCTAATGCTTGTGTATTTGTTCGCTGCGCTAAATCTGGCATTGGTTGCGTAACATGCGTTCTCAAGACTGGAGAAAAATAGCTACTCATAAAAACAACAATCAATTCTACAGCGATAATAACACCAATAAGAGCTCCAATAGGAGCATACCGAAGAGTTCCACTCTTTAACTCAGCAAAATCAACGTCAAGCATCATAACGACAAATAAAAATAAAACAGCGACAGCTCCAACATACACAACAAGCAGAATAAGCCCTAAAAACTCTGCTCCTGCAAGTAAAAACAAAGCTGCTGCATTAAAAAATGCGAGGATTAAAAACAAAACAGAATGCACTGGATTGCGTGCTGTAATAACAATAACTGCACTTGTTAGCATAATAAAAGCAAACAAATAGAAAAATGCCGCCGCTAGATCTGTTAGCATAGGCTTCTCCTTAATTATTCAAACAATTGGTATAAACTTCATACCAGATTACAATTTATCGGAAAAATATCCGACACCTCATTTAACGATACACTTAACGATAAGGCGCATCCATCAATATATTTCGAGCAATTTCTCGCTCCCATCGATCTCCATTCAATAAAAGTTTTTCTTTATCATAATAAAGTTCTTCACGTGTTTCCGTCGCAAACTCAAAATTTGGACCTTCGACAATAGCCTCAACCGGACAGGCTTCTTGACAAAAACCACAGTAAATACATTTAACCATGTCTATATCATAACGGATAGTTCTACGTGTACCATCATTGCGCCGTGGCCCAGCTTCAATTGTAATCGCTTGAGCAGGACAAATCGCTTCACATAATTTACAAGCAATACACCGTTCTTCACCATTTGGATAGCGACGCAATGCATGCTCACCGCGAAAACGCTGAGATACAAAACCTTTTTCATAAGGATAATTAATCGTGGGTTTTGGTGAAAAAAATTGACGCATAGCTAAGAAAAAAGCACTCACAAATTCCAATAGAAGAAGTGACTTTGCCGCCTGAATAAAACCTGACATCGTAACATCTCCTCTTAAACGAAATCCGTAAACTTTAAAAAAGCAGCAGTTATCACAACCATTGCTAGTGAGAGAGGAAGAAAAACCTTCCAACCAAGCCGCATAAGCTGATCATAGCGATAACGTGGAACAAATGCTTTGACCATAGCAAACCAAAAAAATACAAAACAGACTTTTAAAACAAACCAAATGATACCAGGAACCCAATTAAGCCACCAAACATCTAAAGGAGGCAGCCAACCGCCTAAAAATAGAATAGTTGTTAATGCGCACATTAAAACAATCGCAACATATTCACCAAGAAAAAAGAGCATGTAAGGCGTTGAAGAATATTCAACCATATGACCAGCAACAAGTTCAGATTCTGCTTCCACCAAATCGAATGGAGGACGGTTTGTCTCTGCGAGCGCAGAAATAAAAAATATAATAAACATTGGAAAAAGGACCAACCAATTCCAATCGAGAAAGCTGTTAAAAGGAAGACCAAGAGTTGTACCAATTCCAGAACTTTGTTTATGAACAATTGTTGTGAGATCCAACGAACCACTTATTAAAATGACAGTCACAAGCACAAAACCAATGGAAACTTCATAAGAAACCATTTGTGCCGCCGAACGAAGAGCTCCTAAGAAAGGATATTTTGAATTTGATGCCCATCCCCCCATAATAACACCATAAACTTCAAGAGATGAAATGGCTAAAATATAAAGCAAGCCAACATTAATCTTTGCAACCTCCCAACCCTCATTGACAGGAATAACAGCCCAAGTTGATAAAGCAAGTGTCGCTGAAACAAAAGGAGCTAAAAGAAAAACACCCTTATTTGCACCTGCAGGGATAATAGGCTCCTTAACAACAAATTTAATTAAATCTGCAAAAGACTGTAACAAACCCCATGGTCCAACAACGTTTGGTCCACGACGCAATTGTACCGCTGCCCAAATTTTTCTATCTGCATAAAGAAGATAAGCAACTAAGACCAAAAGAACGACCAAAAGAAGAAGTGTTTTTCCGATTATAATGAGTAATGGCAACAGCCAAGTCATAAAGAAATCATACATCATTATTCCTTTTCCTTTGCCCTTACTTTACTGTTTGTGTAGCATGGTTTTTTGCAAGAGATGAACATTCAGCCATAACAGCAGAAGCACGTGCTATCGGATTTGTTAAATAAAAATCTTTAACCATAGAAGTAAATGCTTGACTCTCGAGAGAAACCATTTTTGAACCAAGCGCCTTAAGACCACTTATATCAGAAGGCACTATATCATCAACAGCACAAAGGTGTGGATAATCGTTAAACAAGCATTGCCTTAATTGAGAGAGAGAATCAAAAGGGAGCTTTTGTCCTAAAATATCCGATAAAGCACGCAAAATAGCCCAATCTTCTTTTGCTTCACCTGGAGCAAAACCAGCCCGATTTGTCATTTGAACACGTCCTTCTGTATTCACATAAAGCCCTGATTTTTCAGTGTAAGCAGATGCAGGCAAAATAACGTCAGCAGCATGTGCACCATTATCACCATGGCTCCCAATATAAACTGTAAAAGCTTTTGTATTGGCTAATTCTACTTCATCAGCACCAAGCAAAAATAGAACTTCACAGGTTTTAAGTATATTTGCAACCCCAAGCTTAGAAGTAAAGCCTATGTCCAACCCTCCAACAATTGATGCTGCATTATGAAGAACCCCAAACCCATTCCATGTCTCACTAAGAGCACCAATATTATCAGCTAATTTAGCAAGACTTTTTAAAACAGATAAACCTTCATTTCCTGAAACCGCTCCCTCTCCGATAAGAATAAGGGGCCTCTTCGCTTCTTTTAAGACATTAAAAAAAACATCCTCTCCACGAATAAGTGTCGTTAATGTATCACTCCCAGATCCAAGGTAAGAATAAGGATAACGTAAATCGACTTTCTCTCCAATTAATGCAATAGGAAAATTGCCCATCCGTTGGCGCTTTAAAATACGCGCATTTAAAACAGCTGCTTCATGACGTGGATTAGATCCCACAATAAGCAGTGCATCAGCCTGTTCAATACCTACAATTGTAGGATTAAAAATATAACTCGAGCGCCCAAACTCTGGCGATAAAGCCCCCCCTCTTTGACGACAATCAAAAAGCGTTGAGCCCAAAGAGCTCAATAATGCTTTAAGGGCATACATTTCTTCAACAGAAGCAAGATCCCCCGCAATGGCTCCAATTTTTTCTGGAAAAATTTTAGAGATTACCATTTTGATTTTTGCAAAAGCTTCTGTCCAACTGACAGGTTGAAGCTTTCCATCTTTGCGTACATATGGCTTATCAAGCCGCTGAGTCCGTAATCCATCCCAAATAAAACGCGTTTTATCAGAGATCCATTCCTCATTTACATCTTCATTTGTACGCGGCATAATCCGCATAACTTCACGGCCGCGGCTATCAATACGGATAGCACTACCAAGCGCATCCATCACATCAATCGATTCCGTTTTTACCAATTCCCATGGACGGGCATGAAACGCATAAGGTTTTGAAGTTAAAGCTCCCACTGGACAAAGATCAATAACATTTCCCTGTAATTCAGATGTCATAGCTTTTTCAAGATACGTCGTAATTTCAGCATCTTCACCACGACCGATCAAACCAAGCTCAGAAATACCTGCAACTTCCGTTGTAAAACGAACACACCGTGTACAATGAATACATCGTGTCATAACAGTTTTGACAAGAGGTCCAATATATTTATCTTCTACAGCACGTTTATTTTCTGTATAACGAGAACAATCTCGTCCATAAAGCATTGCTTGATCTTGAAGATCACACTCTCCCCCTTGATCACACACTGGACAATCCAAAGGATGATTAATGAGAAGAAATTCCATAACACCTTCACGTGCTTTTTTTACCATCTCCGTATTGGTAAAAATCTCAGGTACCTCACCGTTAGTCCCTAATCGTAAATCACGAACCCCCATAGCACAAGAAGCCTGAGGTTTTGGAGGACCACCTTTAACCTCAACTAAACACATACGACAATTTCCAGCAATTGACAAAGATTCATGAAAACAAAAACGTGGAATTTCTACCCCAGCCGCCTCAGCAGCCTGAAGCAACGTGTAGTAATCAGGAACTTCAATCTCTTTGCCATCAACTTTGATATTTATCATCACCCATCCAACCTGCAGATAACCCACTTAAAATTTGCATTCGGTTGCTCTTAAAACAAAATCCTTTATTAAACCGCTTCTAAAGCAATATTTTTGCTTTGGACTACATTTCGCGTGTATTCATCAATTCTACGCTCGATTTCCGGACGAAAATTACGTATCAACCCCTGTACAGGCCATGCGGCAGCATCACCAAGCGCACAAATAGTGTGTCCTTCAACCTGTTTAGACACTTCAAACAAAAGATCAATCTCGCGTTTTTGCGCTCTTCCCTCAACCATACGCCCTAAAAGACGCATCATCCATCCCGTCCCCTCACGACACGGTGTACACTGACCACAACTCTCGTGCTTGAAAAAAGCAGCTATACGCCAAATTGCCTTGATAATATCGGTTGATTTATCCATAACAATCATTCCCCCTGTGCCAAAAGAAGACCCGACATCTCGCATCCCATCAAAATCCATGATCGCATCGATCATATCCTCACCACGAACGACTGGACAAGAAGCCCCCCCTGGAATAACTGCTAAAAGATTATTCCATCCACCACGAACACCACTCGTATGTTTTTCAATTAATTCACGGAATGAAACACCAAGAGCGTCTTCAAATGTACAAGGTGCATTAACATGCCCTGAAACCATAAATAATTTCGTTCCAACATTATTTGCTCGTCCGATTGATGAAAACCACGAAGCCCCCCGCCGCAAAATCGTTGGAACAACGGCAATAGACTCTACATTATTTACTGTTGTTGGACAGCCATAAATCCCCATATTGGCAGGAAATGGCGGTTTAAGCCGAGGTTGTCCCTTTTTCCCCTCAAGACTTTCAAGAAGAGCCGTTTCTTCACCACAAATATAAGCACCAGCTCCATGATGAATAACAATATCACAAGCATGCCCATATTTCGTTTTTTTACCAAGTAAACCCGCATCATAGCATTCATCAACGGCAGCTTGAAGCGCTTCACGTTCACGAATATATTCACCACGAATATAAATAAAAGCAACATTGGCTCCCATAGCAAAAGTAGCGATTGCACATCCTTCAATCAAAGTATGGGGGTCATGACGTAAAATATCACGGTCTTTACAAGTTCCAGGTTCAGATTCATCGGCATTGACAACCAAATAATGAGGACGCCCATCACTCTGCTTTGGCATAAAGGACCACTTCATTCCAGTAGGAAAACCAGCACCACCACGACCGCGTAAACCCGATGCCTTCACTTCATCAATGATCCAATCACGACCTTTGTCAATCATTTCTTTCAGACCATTCCAATGCCCACGCAACATCGCAGCCTTTAATGATTTGTCTTTTAAACCATAAATATTGGTGAAGATACGATCTTTATCAGCTAGCATACCCCACCTTTTTTTCTATTACCCATAGCATTTTCCGCTTTTCCTCAAATGCAATTTTTAAATATCTTTTCAAGACTTCTTACTTTTCGTTAAATGTTGCCATCATGGGTAGAATAATAAAATATTTTCTCAAGAAAAATACTTAATTATGTTCCCCATTCTTTCCTTATCCTTTTTTGGTGAAGACTTGAGAGATCTTTTTTTCTTTCTCATCATCAATAAGAGAAGTTAAACCACTAATCGGTTCCGACGATTTACGACTATTTTGCGGACCAACCGCTATCTCAGAACCCTTCCCTGCTTCAAATGCATCAATAATTTCTTCAAGGCGTTCAGCTGTAAGATCTTCATAAGTATCTTTAAAAATCATAACCATCGGAGCATTCACACAAGCACCGAGACACTCTACCTCTTCCCATGATAAGGTTCCATCCTGATTGGTCGCAAAAGGTTCATGATGAATTTTTTTCTGACAAACTTTAATCAATTCATCAGAACCACGTAACATACAAGGCGTTGTACCACAAACTTGAATATGCGCTTTTGTTCCAACAGGCTTAAGCTGAAACTGAGTATAAAAAGTCGCAACTTCTAAGACACGGATATAAGCCATGGAAAGAATCTGAGCAATATGTTCAATTGCAGCACGTGTCACCCAACCATCTTGCTCTTGAGCACGCATTAATAATGGAATTACAGCAGACTGCTGACGCCCTGCAGGATATTTTTTTATGGTATTTTTTACCCATATCTGATTTTCTTTTGTAAAAGAAAACTCCGCAGGCTGATAAACATCATCTGCAAGACGGCGTACGGACATTAGCGATCAACCTCCCCAAAAACAATATCAATCGAACCCAAAATAGCTGTAGCATCTGCTAACATATGACCTCTGGTTAAAAAATCCATAGCTTGGAGATGAGCAAACCCAGGAGCACGCAACTTGACACGATAAGGCTTATTGGTTCCATCAGAAACAAGATAAACACCAAACTCACCCTTCGGAGCTTCCACAGCAACATATACTTCTCCAGGAGGTGTATGAAAACCTTCCGTATAGAGTTTAAAGTGATGAATCAGTGCTTCCATCGAGCTTTTCATTTCACTCCGCGTCGGTGGTACAATTTTGCGATCCAAGCTCGAAACCGGTCCATTTTTTTCAGTACTCAGTAAACGCTCCACACATTGGCGCATAATTTTCGCTGATTGACGCATTTCTTCCATACGAATAAGATAGCGATCATAACAATCGCTATTTTTACCTATAGGAATATCGAATTCCATTTCATCGTAACATTCATAAGGCTGACTTTTACGCAAATCCCATGGAACACCAGCTCCACGAATCATAACCCCAGAAAAACCGCGTGCCCAAGCTTCATCAATACTTACAACGCCAATATCCACATTACGCTGCTTAAAAATCCGATTTGGGGTCACAAGCGCATCAAGTTTTCCGAGAGAAACAAGAAATGGATCAATAAAATCACCAATATCCTCAACTAAAGATTCTGGTAAATCTTGATGCACGCCACCAGGACGAAAATAATTTGCATGAAGACGAGCACCACAGGCACGCTCATAAAAAATCATCAATCTTTCACGTTGCTCAAATCCCCAAAGCGGTGGTGTTAAAGCACCAACATCCATTGCCTGTGTCGTTACATTAAGCAAATGATTAAGAATACGCCCAATTTCAGAAAACAAAACACGTATTAATTGCCCTCTTTTAGGAACTTTTATATCTAATAACTTTTCAATAGCAAGAACAAAAGCATGTTCCTGATTCATAGGAGCAACATAATCCAAACGATCTAGATAAGGACCAGCTTGGATATAAGTCTTTGTTTCCATTAATTTTTCAGTACCGCGATGCAACAACCCAATATGTGGATCTACACGCTCAACAACTTCACCGTCCAGCTCCAGAACCATGCGCAAAACCCCATGCGCGGCAGGGTGCTGCGGACCAAAATTGATATTAAAGTTTCGAACATTGACCTCAGCCACAATCAACCCCTTGCTTTTTAAAAAACTTCATATCAAATATCAAAAAATCTATCACGCTAAAAAATATTTAATTATTTAAGAAATACAGTACTCTAATATAATGCCTTATCAAAACCAATATTATTTTTTTTCATCTGCTTTCCCATCACATGGCAAAGTATACTGTCCTCCTTCCCAAGGAGAAAGAAAATCAAAATTACGCATCTCTTGGCGCAAAACAACAGGCTCATAAACCACCCTCTTTGCTTCATTATCATAACGGCATTCAACAAATCCTGTCACAGGAAAGTCTTTGCGTAAAGGATATCCTTCAAACCCATAATCTGTTAAAATCCGTCTCAAATCCGGATGTCCTGAAAATAAAATCCCATACATATCATACGTTTCACGTTCATACCACTCTGCGCCAGGATAAACCGTGCAAGCTGAAGCAACAGGAGTATTTTCATCTGTACGAACTTTTACACGTAAGCGTAAATTCTCACGAGGAGATAACAATTGGTAAGAAACATCAAAGCGCTTATCGCGAGAAGGATAATCCACACCACTAATGTCTGTAAGATTAATAAATTGACAGCGAGAATCATCACGAACAAACATTAAAACATCGATAATTGCATCAAGACGTGCCACAATGGTCAATTCACCAAAAGCAAGAACAGTCTCTTCAAGCTTATTTTTTAATTTGTTTTCCAAATAAGCAGCAAGCTCAACCAATGTTTCATCCACCATGACAAGAAAACTCTCTATCGCTCTATGGATCCGGTACGACGGATTTTTTTCTGTAGCAACAATATGCCGTATAATAATGCCTCTGCTGTAGGTGGACACCCTGGGACATATATATCGACAGGCACGATACGATCACATCCCCGCACTACTGAATAGGAATAATGATAATATCCCCCACCGTTTGCACATGATCCCATAGAAATCACATAACGTGGCTCTGGCATCTGATCGTACACTTTTCTTAAAGCAGGAGCCATCTTATTTGTTAGAGTACCTGCCACCACCATCACATCTGACTGGCGGGGTGAAGCTCGTGGTGCATATCCAAAACGCTCATTATCATAATGAGGCATTGAACATTGCATCATTTCGATAGCACAACAAGCCAAACCAAAACTCATCCACATTAAAGAACCGGTACGTGCCCAAGTAATCAAAGCATCTGCCGAGGTAACTAAAAAACCCTTATCTGACAATTCAGCATTGATATCACGAAAAAACTCATCGTCAGATCCTATCAGCCCACCAGTATTTGGATCAATGATTCCTTTTGGTTTTGGAGCCTCAATCGTTGAATTATTAGATCTTAATTCCATTCAAGGGCTCCTTTTTTCCATTCATATATAAATCCAATAGTCAAAATCGCTAAAAACACAATCATCGACCAAAAGCCAAACATACCTATTGATTCGAATGAAACAGCCCAAGGAAAAAGAAATGCAACTTCAAGATCAAAAATAATAAATAAAATTGATACCAAATAGAAACGAATATCAAATTTCATGCGTGCATCACTAAATGAATTAAACCCACATTCATAAGCCGATAATTTTTCAGGATCGGGGGAACGATATGCTACAATATAAGGTGTAATCAACAAAACTCCAGCAATAACCGCTGACACAATAATGAAAATTAAGACTGGCAAATAAGAGCTCAATAAATAAGCCATAACCCTCTTCCATCGTAACGAAATGCCTGAGTTTAACACAATGATTCAATATTGCGTGACCAAACAGACAAATTTAACAATCGCTCTATTAACTCTATTCATACTGCTTCAAAGGCATACAGAGCGATACTTTTCTTATCGGCATAGGTAACGCAGAGCAAAGAAAGACGCAAGCCCTATTCTTATAAACCATATAAAAAGAAAGAAAATATTTATTCCCCAATCAAACACTCCACCACATTACTCATAGCATATGGATATTTTAAAAAGGAAATTTTATAAGGAATCACGAAATGGCGCGAGTGACGGGGCTCGAACCCGCGACCTCCGGCGTGACAGGCCAGCACTCTAACCAACTGAGCTACACCCGCGCATTTTTTTTCGAACCAATTTAATTGGGTACAAGCGGTCGTGTAAGGGGTTCATGCGTTTATGTCAAGAAGGATTATGCATTTTTAAAAAAAATTATCAAATCCTATCTTTATTCTTGCGTTTAGAAAAATTTTTCCTTAAAGAGTTTCCATTCAATTGCTGATCATTGCATTGGGCGATTAGCTCAGCTGGTAGAGCGCCTCGTTTACACCGAGGATGTCGGGAGTTCGAGTCTCTCATCGCCCACCATATAGCTTTATATTCCTATTCAGTTATTGATTCTTCATATATTTTTTAAAGATTAAGGGATGCCTAAATAAAGTTAGGGGAATATGGTTTTTACTCTTTCCTTTACAAAGCGCATTCTTTTTGCCAGCTTTCTCTAACAATTTTTTAATAGTTCTAAATCTTCTTGTGAAATAATGTTTATCAGTCTAGCAAACATACCAACAGCTTCACATCTAAATGTATCAGAAGACTTTATAGTGAAACTTTTACAACAAGAATCCGATTCTCTTTTCAAAATTTCTGCTACCTCTTGATCTAAATCATAGAGTTCAATGATCTTTTCTTCCATGCCAATAGGTAGAGATTTTTTGCTAATCTCTACAGAAGATAAAAATGATACAGATATGTCTAATTTCTTAGCCATATCTAAGAGACGTTCGGAGTGATCAATACGAAGTTTGCGTAAAGTTTTACAAAAGGGTGTTAGCATTTAAATAAAACTCGTAAGAGTATAAGCTTTACGGCATAAACTGAGAAAATTATCCACCAATAATATGTTTCACGCAATCAGCAATGTGATTTACTTTCTTTGCATTAGCAGCAACTCCATTAAATTTTTTTATAATCCAATCATCTCCTGTTCCAAGGTGTGTAATCCATGTTTTTTGAACAATAGGCTCAACAGCCCTCACAGTTTCTTCAGTAGATGTAGTTAATTCCAGAAATCTTTCACAAACAATTCGAGGCGCTTCAAAATCATTTGCTTCATTACGTACGGTAAACAAATTATCCAAATTATCGTCGTTAATAAGATAAGGGGAATGCGTCGAATAAATTACTTTATTGCCCTTTATGCTCGATAAAGTTTGTAAAGAGCTTAATATTTTTCTCTGTGGGTGAATATGTAAATTATTTGCTGGCTCATCCAATAAAAAAATTATTCCATTTTTGCTTCTATGCCTGCGAACTTCTGTAAGGACTTTAAAACAAAAAAAACAACTAAACCCTTTACTTCTCTCATGTAAATAAAAAAAGAGGTTATTTGCTTTAATTTGTAAACAATAATCTACAAAACCACTATTAGATTTTTCTATTATACAATCATCAAAAAGGCTCTTCCCTTCAGTAATATCCACCCAACCTTCCTTCACTACTGACTTCAAATAACCATTGATCAATCCTATACGCTGCTTAACAGCATCGTTGTCATCACAATCAACAATATCTTCCTGAAAACCAATACCAAGATTTTTTTCTTATTTTGTACTCGATTGGATGAGCCATAAACATACCGACATGCTTGGCTCGCATCTCCAAGGCAAGTATGGGGATTGTAAGTATTTGTGAACATGTTCCATGTTTCTTTCCACCAGTTACTGCCAGCAGGTATTGTCTCATAAGTATAGCCATTGCCGCTAATAATTCTGCTTACAAAGTCATATCTATTCCCATCAAAACCAATAGTGGTTTGTTTGCCATCACTCACATAACCTAACAGACCGGATGCAACTAAAACATTAGCCGCTGGTCCATGGAAATTGATCGTTGTATTGCCAGCTACATCATTTACACCTTCTTGTTTGAAAGAATTCATCATAATTAAAGCCTGTCAAACTGCCACAACTATGGGCATCAAAATGCAATCCTGTGTTACCATAGCGAGACATTAGATCTTTTGCTTCTTGTGTTGAATTGGTCAATCCCAAAAAAGTCTGCCTTCCAGAAGCTTCTGATAGCCCGCGACCAGAAGTTCTGAGATAGCAGAATTGGCTTCTGGGAACACAACAAAATAAAGCGGTGCATTTTTATCCTTCGCATATTGAACCGCATAAACAGCAGCTTCCTCTGGTGGAGTAAAGATGCCATTAAAGGAGACATGAACCTTGCCATCAGAACCTTTTTGTAAATTCTGTTGTTTTTCATCCGTTAAATAATGATATTGCAGCTGTGGGTTTCCATGACTGTCTCTTATAGGATTTCCATTTTCATCGGTTGCATAGATCACATTGCCATTTTCATCGTGATCCACGGTAGCTAGATGACAAGAAATTGATTTATAATGATAATTTACTGTTTTGTATGTTGATTGAGAGTCTCGAATAACGTAAGATTCTCTCATTTCAAACCTGCTTATCTTGAATCAATCAAAATCATTCCCTTGCACGTCAAAAGCGGGATGAATGTGTGGATCAAATTTGTATAAGAAAGGATTAAAAAATGGCTCTTATGAACCGTCGGATTGTCCGAAACATTAAAGCCGATCTCATTATTATTAGTGAGGGTTAGTATAAGATAAATATAATAATCCTTGCCTGCTTCAAGAGGTTTTGTAATAAGAAAACTCACACCCTTTGTAAGACGGTGCAAGGTGTACCTATTCCCATGCTCTCCACCATGATAACAGCGAAAAAATGCGCCGCTGTTGATTATAATACCTCTTCTTTTTTGCAAATCCGCTTCCCGAATTCTTTGTGGTTGAACAAAACGCACATTCTCTAAAAAATAAGTAGAAAAAGAATTTACACTACCTTCAAGAAAAGAAAGACTGTCACTGTTCCTCTGTGCCTTCTCTTGAACTTCTGTCAATGCACTTTTTGCTTCTTCCGCTAAAGCTTTTGCCTCAGAGGCGGCTGTATTCGCAGAATTTGTCGTTGCTGTAACCATGTCTAATGAACTCTTGACCTCTCCAAGCCCTTGCTTCGTCGTATCAGCTTCTTCTTTTGCTTGCTCCGCAACACTCTTCGCTTCTTCTGCTGTCGACTTCGCAGTCTCGGCTACTTCCTTGGCTTCTTCTGATAAACTTTTTGCACTCAAAGCGGTTTGGCTTGCATGATCACTCGTGGATTTTGCTTCATTGGCTATTGTTTCTAAGCCTTCTGCTTTAGATTTTGCATCGCTAGCCTCTCTTAGTGCTTGATCTACTTTCTCTGTTACACTCTCTGCTGCACTTTTCGCCGCTTCCGCCAAACCCTTCGCTTCTGAAGCTGTTTGCGAGGCTTGTTCCACTCCTGTTTGCGCCGATTCGGCAACTCTCTTAACAGAGGAAATGGAGGCTTTAACTTCATCACACGCATCCTTTGTCTGTTCTGAAAGAGCCTTTGCCTCTTCTGATGTGCTTACCGCTGTCTCTGATTGTGACAATGCATTGAATTATAATGATAATTCACTGTTTTGTATGTTGAATGAGAGTCTCGAATAACGTAGGATTCTCTCATTTCAAAGCTGTTTATCTTGAATCAATCAAAACCACTCATTTGCACATAACAAGTGGGATGAGTGTGTGGATCAAATTTGTATAAGAAAGGATTAATGACAATAGAAGAATCTCAACTGGAGAAAAGACCAGATGAAAAAATACGAGCTCACTGATGAAATAAAAGAATTTCATGATACAAGAACCGATAAAAGTAAAAAACTTTATCGCATACGTGCATTAAGAGATTTTAGAAATATTAAAAAAGGTTACTTAGGCGGCTATATACAAAAAGAAGACAACCTATCGCATGAAGGCGATTGTTGGGTTTGGCATAAAGCTATAGTTTATGGTGACGCTAAGATTTTCGGCAATGCACAAGTATTTGAACGCGCAAAAATTACAGGCAGGGCGCGTGTTTATGAAAATGCAAAAGTTTGCGGTGGAGCATATGTTGAATATGATGCGCAAATTTACGGCAATGCACAAATTTATGGTGAGGCTCGAGTTTTGGGCCATGTTTATGGCAATGCCCGTGTCTATGGAGATGCTTATATAAGTGATAAAGCACACATTTCCGGAAATATAAAAATTCTAGATGGAGTATATATTTTCGATAATGTAAATATTTCTGGTAATCTTGAAATTCGTGGACGCAATTCAATCATCTACGAAAGTGACTATTCAGCAAGCGATATAAGCTACATAAGCCGTTTCTAACACCGAAAAACCAATTTTTAAACACCAGCGTGATTCACGCCACGGGTGAATTGCGCGCAATGTAGGAAATCAAGATGAAAAATTCTACTTTTTTAAACGAAATGGCAGAAAAATATGGATTTTCTGCTGAAGAATTTCGAGAAACAATCATAAAAACTTGTATTGGATATAAAAATGCTAGTGTCATCACTGATGCAGAATTTGCCGTTTTTCTTTTTGTTGCCAATACTTATGGACTTAACCCTTTAACAAAAGAAATCTATGCACTCCCTAAAAAAGGCGGCGGCATCATACCCGTTGTTTCTATCGACGGTTGGATAAAGATCATCAAATCAAATTCTGACTTTGATGGCATGACCTTTCAAGATCAAATCAATGAGGATGGCAATATCATTGCTATCAAATGTGCTATTCGTCTCAAAGGGATTAAAGACCCTATCGAAGTCACCGAATATCGCAAAGAATGCGAACAAGACCACAGTGACCCTTGGAAAAAATACCCCGCACGTATGTTGCGCCATAAAGCTACTATACAGTGTGCTCGCTATGCTTTCGGGCTTTCCGGTATTTATGAAGAAGATGAAGCAAAACGTATCAATGAAACAAACCATAACCTACAAACGAAGTTAGTTTCTTATGATGTGCTTACGCAAATCAAACAATTAATAAACATCACTCAAACAGAAGAAGAA
Source organism: Bartonella sp. AA86SXKL (assembly GCF_042196885.1). Taxonomy (NCBI): domain Bacteria; kingdom Pseudomonadati; phylum Pseudomonadota; class Alphaproteobacteria; order Hyphomicrobiales; family Bartonellaceae; genus Bartonella; species Bartonella sp. AA86SXKL. The sequence continues at coordinate 121,894 of NZ_JBHIRE010000005.1, forward strand.
AAAGTGCTTCAGTATGGACGAGTCCAAAAGCTTGAAGATCTTCCTGATGAAGTAGCACAAAGTATTTTGGATGTTTTGCAAAAGAGACAGCATGAAAAAGAACAATCTTTCCTACAACAAAAGCAAATAGAGGCGCCTATACAAGATGCCGAATATATTCACGTCCAAGATATAGAATATGCACCACAAGAACAAAGAACGGCGGTGTGAGATGGAACAAAGAACAGCAGAATGGTTTCAAGCGCGCTTGGGTAAAGTCACCGCATCAAACATTTACAACATACTCAATAAAACTACAAAAGGATTGCCTACGAGCAAATATGAAGACTACAAAATCAAACTCATAACAGAGCGCTTAACAGGCGAAACAAGC